>CAZMQR010000095.1:0-8234 GCA_964568325.1 uncultured Chloracidobacterium sp.
AGGGCACGGTGTGCCGGAATGGCCGCAGGCTGTCCGCCTTGCCGCCGACACGCTGAGTCGGGCTGTCGGGTGTGATGAGCTCGGGATGCTCGGTTTCGAGAGCCTTTAACTGCTCAAGCAATTCATCGAATTCAAAATCCGATATCTCCGGCTGGGCCTTTTGGTAATACAGATCGTTGTGGCGTTCGATCGCAGCCCTAAGCATTTCTATTTCTTTATTTACGTCAGCCACAGTAACTCAGCGATCGATGAACTCCGCGATCAGCCGGTGAAAATGATGCGTCCCTTGTTCGCGTGTCGGCGAATAGCGGCCGTTAGTGTAGAACCGCGACCTTATACCGCGTTGGACGCTTTCGACAACGGCCTCGTCCTCTAATTCTACCGAATGCAGGTCGGCGCCCGCACCTCGCCCGATCAGGGATTCGTCGCCAACATAGGTCAGGAACTCGACGACCGATCGCGAAGGAGTGACGGGCCGGACGACGTTGACCGACAGGCCCCAAGGGTAGAAATTGAACATCATGTTGGGAAAAATGAACAAGTATCGAGCGGCAATATGACCGCCGCCGTCATAGCCTGTCTGTACGCTTGAGTACCGGAACGTCTCGGTAGTATAAGTGCTGTAATCGACGATCTCGTTGAGGCCCCTATGGACGTACGGGATGTGAAAACCTTCGAGGTAGTTCTCGCAATACAGCGCCCAGTGGGCGTTGATCTCATACTCTCTCGTCTCGGTCAGAGCCAGGTCGGTATACTTCTCGGCACCGGCGAATCGTTCGGCGGAATCGCGTATATATTCGTCAATCGGCACCACCGGATCAATGGACGCAAACATGAATCCCTGTTTCACGGCGAATGCGAGTTGTTTCAGATCGTCGCTCGAGACCGGAAACCCTTCGACCCCGTCAAACTCAGGCATCGATAGGAGCCGACCGTCGAGTGAGAAGCGTCGCCCATGATAGCCGCAGCGAATTAGATTTGCCTCACACGGCCCCTCGACAAGTATCTTACCGCGATGTGTGCAGACATTCGAGAGGCAATGAATTTGTGAACTGTCCCGCACAAGCAGCACTGGCTCGGCCAACAACTCCGGCAGGATCACCGTAGGCCTTAGCCCCTTCAATTCGCTCTCATGCCCGAGAAACTGCCACGAAGGGACGAATATCCGTTCCGTTGAGAGTTCAAAATAAGCCGGGTCAGTATAGAAGTCTGCAGGCAGCGTCCGCGCCTTTCTGATGTCAGGATCGATCTCGAAAATAGACATCTCTACGACCTGTAAAGCAGATATGCGGGACGCTGCTCGTCACGATAGAATCCGCGACACACAAAACCAAATCCAAATGCAGTCATGAATTCATCCCTGATCCTAAGTTGCATCTCACGCGCTCTTTCGGGGGCTTCGGCTACGAGGCCGGGCCAGTCATTTGTGGTCTCTATATTCGCGACCGGCGCCTGCGGTTCGCCAAACCTTTCACCATTCGCCAGAGCAGCGACCTTCTCGCTTGCGAGGTGCCACTCTGCGAACAGCCTGTCACTTGCCATGCCTTGCCTGAATTCCGGCGCCGTAGCATAGTCAACGCCGTAGAAATTCTCCTGAAATTCGCGGACGATCGCCCCGAGTTTTTCAAGATTGAAGTAAGCGTTCCGAGCTTTCACCGGCTCGAATGTCCACTTAACATAATTAACGCCAAGAGCCAGGGCTCGCTCTCTCTGTGCCCATTTTAGCTTCGCACCTAACCCGTGAGACTGATACTCCGGCCGCACGCCCGTCATATGCGAATAGAAGGCCCTCTCACCGCGCAAAAAGGCCGGAACGCTCAATGAAAAGCCCACGAGCCGGCTGTCATCGAAAGCTCCCAGGGCAAATCCGCCTGCGTTCTTCGTCACAACAAAGTGGCGAACCGGTGATATCTCCGTCTCAGGAAGTGGAAAAACATCCCGCTGCAGATCGACGCACGCGGCCATTTCTTCCACTGTGGTGCATTCGCGAATTTCAAGATCGATGGCCATTTTTTTTGGATGCTCAAAATGCTAACAAATAGCGTGACTGAACGCTAAAAATAGGTCTTACCTTTCTCATTGAACATCTGATATCCTCAAGAGAAGGCCGTCTTTCGGCCGCGTCCCCTACTTCCACGCTTTCTGCCTAGCATGACTCCGCAATCCGAACTTGAAGCCCAGGGATCTTTCCTTACTCATCCCTTCGCCGAATTGATGGCCGAGATCGCTACAGCCCGGCTCAACGGCAGCCTGCGCGTGTCCGCTAATGAGAAGAAATGTGTCGTATATTTCAAGGCCGGACGTGTAGCCTTCGCTGTCTCGAATGCACGGTCCTCACGGCTTTTCGACATTCTTCTTCGACGGAACAAGCTAAGAAAGGAAGACCTAAAACACGTCTCCAACTTTGCGAACGATCACGAATTTGCAGCCTATCTTGAAGAAAAGAACTTTCTTAGCAAGCGCGAGATCGAGCGAATTTTCACCGAACAGATCGAGGCTATTATTGTGGATCTCATGACGTGGACAACTGGTGACTGGACATTCAGCTCGCTCGCCAGGATCCGCGACGGACTATTCTTCGATATCGACACTCGCAGGCTGTTGGTCGACTACGGACGATGCATGCCAGAGGCAACGCTGCTTGGACGATTTCGCAGCTTTGACGAGGTCTTTGGCCGCTCCGATGAAGCCGTCGATGGGTTTGAACTCACCGCCGAAGAATCCTTTGTCTTGTGGTGCACCGACGCTGGCAAGCTAACTGCACAGAACATTGTAGACGTTTCGTCCTATTCTGACGCAAAGGCGTTGCACCTGATATACACCCTATGGCTCGGCGGGCTGCTCGAACGTCATGATTGGCAGCCGGCCCTTTCACCTGAGGCGATTGCCGCGATGCGAACGACAAAACTCGAACTGCGTCGCGAAGCAAAGCTCCCCGGAACCCCGGAAGCTGCTGCACCACCCGAAACGACTGTAGAAGTGCCAGTAACCGAAACGCCGATCGCCATTCCGGAAATCTCGCTTTCGCTGGACGAGTATCTCGACAGGGTCGAGAACGCATCTACATATTACGACATACTTGGCGTCGATCTGTCGGCCGAAGGGAGCGAGATCAAGCGATCCTACTTTGCATTAGCAAAAATGTTCCATCCAGACCGCTTCCACTCCAATGGCGGTGAGACATTTAGGCGTGTTCAGCACGCATTTACCGAACTGGCCCAGGCACATGAAACACTGAAAAACGAACAATCTCGCGAGATGTACGATTATCGAATGCGCAAAGAACTCGCGGCTCGAGAGAAGACGCAACCGAACGGAGCAACCGGCAACGCGAGCCTACAAATGGAGCAGGCGGCCGAGAGTTTCCAGGCCGGTTTCAGGCTGCTGATGGACGGAGACCATGAGAACGCGCTGCCGCTGCTTGCCCGTGCCGCGCACTATTCGCCTAAGAATGCCAAATTTCGTGCTTATTACGGCAAGGCGCTTTCGGAAGATCAGAAGCAGCGGCATAAGGCCGAGGCAGAGATGCAGGCCGCCCTCAAGCTCGATCCGGATAATTCGGCGTTCCGGCTGATGCTCGCTGAGTTCTTTATCAAGATGAATCTGGTGAAACGCGCCGAGGGCGAACTTACACGCCTATTGGCAAAGTTCCCGAGCAATCGCGAAGCACAGCAGATGCTCGAATCACTCAAGGCTAGGGCCTGAGGACCGAGTTCTGGCCGGACACTTGAAACTGTCGTAACAAAAAGGCGAAACTATCAAACGTGGAGAGCATACTTGCCGAACGAACCGACGCTGAAGAGAAACTTCTGCGGATCTCGACGCAAATGGACGACTTTGAACGGTATCCGTCCGGGCATGCGGCTCGAGTTGCCGCAATTGCAGACGCTGTGGGGACGCTGTTCAACCTTGCGTCGCGGGATCGCTTCTTCTTGAAGCAGGCTGCAATGGTCCACGACATAGGCGAATTGTCGATGAATCGCGAATATATACACTCACCTCGCGACCTGAGTTCGAGCGAACTGCTTGACCTTCAGCGCCACCCGGTGATCGGCGAGCAAGAGGCAGCAAAGCTCGGACTGCCGCGCGGCGTTCAGTTAATAGTCCGCTGGCATCATGAATGGTGGGACGGCTCCGGGTATCCGGACAGCCTCGAGGGCGACCAGACGCCGCTCGCGGCTCGGATATTGCGGGTTGCTGACACTTATGCTTCGATGACGGCCACGCGCCCGTTCAGACAGGCGATCTCGGCGACGGAAGCGAGAAAATATCTCGTCGAATGGGCCGCGATCGAGTTCGATCCGGCAGTTGTGAAGGCCTTTTGTTCGATCCCTCAAATTGAACAGCCGTCCGATTCGGCCGTTCAGATCCACGCGACGCAATAAATGATCAGCCAAACAAAGATCTCGCCGAAAAGCTGGCTCGCCTTTGACCTGAATGTCGTCAGGCGCCTCAAGTTTGAGTCCGTACTGCTGCCATTCAGCGACCGGCCCGATCTCGGTGCATACCTCAAGCGCTGGAGCGTCCGTGTAACCGCAAATGATCCGCTTCAGTCGTCATGGAAACAGTCGGTCGCCCAGATAACAAACGGATATGAACGCCTGTCCGTTGACGATGTGAATACGGTCCTTGAGGATGCCTATGTTCCTGGATATAAGCTTGGGAATCCGTCGCTAACTAGCTGGTTCTCCGAAACCGATTCGTGGTGGTTCGATAATGTTCGCCGGAACATTGACCGCCTTCAATCGCCGGTTCTGCAGGCGATCGCATCGTCGATTGCGATGGCAACGGGTGATTATGTCTTGTCGTTTACTGACGCCACGCGTGAACTGCGGCAGCCGCTGTCAAATGCCTTTCGCCGGCTGTGGTCCATCCAGCCCGAGCCCTTCGGGAACGGGAAGGAAAACCACGCTCACAACCGATCGGCTGATGACTTTCTTGCTGAGGCGACCGGCGATCTGATGTTTCTGCGTCTGCCAACTGCCCATGCGCAAGGCCTCAGAGCGTTCCTTGGCCGCACTGCATGGCGTGAGGAGTGGCTACGGCAGGGAAATGATTTCTGGGACGGGCTTGAACTGGGCCTTCATGGAAAGCTAGGCGCTCCGACCGAGACAAAATCGCAATACCTCCACCTTCTCGAAGCCACGCTACGCCGAGCGTCGCAGATCCGTAATTGGGCTATCGCTCACGTCGAATCCGGCTTCATTACGACGCAGGATATCGTCGAAACGATAGGATCCATTAGACGAGTGGATACGATCTTTACGAAGGATTTTTCCGAGTTGACGGGAACCAAGGCCGTTATCATTACCGCGTGAGGTCGCGCAACCCGCCCGCCCGGGCCGTCCCACCCTCTCTGACAAACCAAACAACACCAGCAAGGGCCGACAGTATCCCCGAGACGATTGTCAGCGTTTGTGGTGTCATATACAGCATCAGTTCGCCCGCCACATAGCTCATCACTCCGAATACAGTCAGCTCTGCCCCACGGTCGAGTGTCGAGATGCGGCCGCGAATATGGTCGGGCAGGCTCCGCTGAAACATCGTCTCCTGCACCGCATACTCGACCCCGACTATAGCCCGCGACACGAAAACAAAAACCGCGAACAGCAAGAGTGTCGGCATCAAACCACCGATCGAAAAGATTATCCCATGTACGATCAGTGCCCACCCGATGAATCCGTAGTGCCGGTCTCGTCGGTCGAGATAGACGGACGTTCGATGTGCAATGAGCATCCCAATTGTTAGCCCTAGCCCAGTAGCTGTCCACAGGATCGCAACTGCGATATCCGGATTCCAGCCCTCCGTGGCCGCGAATTCAACACCGCCTGTCCGCTCAAAGATGATATTGATCGCCCCGCCGCCCGTTGCCCATATCATATTCATTATCAGGATCGTGAAGGCAAAACGGTTCTTGACCGTATAGATCAGCCCTTCGCGTAATTCCTGAATGAACGGCGGCCGAGCGGCCTTATCACGCATCTTTGCACCCGTCTCATCGTCGCGGGTTGCCTCTTCCGGGATCAGCCACACGGTCCAGGCCGAGATCAGAAACGAAACGGCATTGATGACGAAAGCCATCTCATAACCCAAGAACGCTGAGGCCCAGCCGCCGAGTGCCGAGCCGACGGCCATTAGAAGGAAACGCGTCGAGAACAGCAATGCGGTGCCGGCGAGCAAACCTTCCTTACCTGTCAGATTTGGGGCGGCGGCGTTCTTTGCACCGTCAAAGAATGCCCCGAAAGTATGCAGCAAAACCGTCGCAAGATACGCGATCCACAGATCGCCGACGTCCCGTACCAAGAGAAACGATAACGCCACACCAAAGCGCAGCACGTCCGTTGCGATCATCACCTGACGGCGTGAGAACCTATCGACAAATGTTCCCGCGATTGGTGACGCAAGAGCGAATGGCAGCATTCTGGCCAGAAAAAACACGCCGGCCGCGATCGGTGATGCATCCGAGACAAGCCGCACCAATCCCAGCCCGGCGATAAAGTTGAACCAGTTCCCGAGTTCCGATATGAATTGCCCAGCGAGCAGATTGCGAAAATTGCGATTCCCGCGTATCAGTTCGCCATAGCCCAGCGACTGCATCGTTATAGAATGGAGATTCGTGTGCGGAACGGCAAGCCGGGCCACGCCAAACTGTTCATTTTCCACGTGTTTGTGTAATCTTCAGGATATGAAGGCCATCGTTGTTCGCGAGTTCGGAGGTCCGAGTGTCCTGCGGATCGAGGATGTCGAAACACCACGTCCTGAAAACGGCGAGGTGCTCGTCCGCATCCACGCAGCGGGCGTAAATCCTGTGGATACTTATCTTAGGACCGGCAATCACGCGCACGCTCCACGATTGCCATATACGCCGGGCAAGGACGGTGCGGGCATCGTCGAAGCAATCGGCGAAGCCGTCAAGCGGTTCAACGTCGGTGACCGTGTTTATACTGCCGGTTCGCTGACGGGGACCTATGCCGAGTATTCGCTCTGTGATGAGAAACATCTGGGCCTGCTGCCGGACGCAGTGACCTTTGAACAGGGCGCAGGCATCTGGACGCCGTACGCTACCAGCTATCGAGCCCTCTTTCAAAAAGCCAATGCGACGGCAGGCGAGAGCGTCCTCATTCATGGGGCATCTGGCGGCGTTGGCCTCGCGGCCGTGCAGTGGGCAAAGCGAGCAGGGCTGACCGTGATCGGGACGGCAAGTTCGCCCGAGGGCAAGGAGATGGTGGCGGCACACGGGGCCGATGCCGTGTTCGACCATTCAGACGAAGGGCACTTTGCCGCAATTAACGAGTTCACGGGCGGGAAAGGCGTTGACGTCATCATCGAAATGCTCGCCAACGTCAATCTCGAACGCGATTTCGAATGCCTCGCGATGTTTGGTCGCATCGTTATCGTCGGCAATCGCGGCTCGCTGGAGTTCACGCCGAGACTCGCGATGACAAAGGATGCGACCATTTACGGCATGTCGCTCTTTAACGCTCCGCAGCGCCTGCTCATAGATATACATCAAGCCATTTTCGACGGCCTGGCCGCCGGCGATTTGCTCCCCGTCGTGTCACACACCTTTCCCCTGGAAGGCGCACCCGAAGCGCACCGACAGATCATCGAGAATAAGGCACTCGGCAAGATCGTTCTGGTGACGTAACGAGGACAGATCATTGACTTACATATCACGCTGTTCCACGATTCACGAATCTATAAAGATCGATGGTCTGGGCATAATACTCGTTTGTCCTGGGACGAACCTCCGAGGATATACGAGCCAAGTTACGTGATCAATCCAGCGGGCCCATCGCGGCCCGCTTTTTATGTTGCGGCTGTCTTAAAACTATCCAGGACCTCAAACACCTGCAGCGCATAGCCGACATTCCCAAACGGAGCCGATACCTGCACGCCCTGGATCAGATCCTTGACCTCGCTCAGCGATTCGCGGGCGATCGCGATGCCCTCGTCGCGAGCGGACTCTTTGTCCTTGTCGGACGCGATACGCATTCGGTCGAGGATCTCGGGCGTGACGTTCACGCCGGGCACCTCGTTGTGCATAAACTCGGCATTCCGATACGAGATCAACGGCCAGATGCCCGCGATTATCGGTATTCGCACGTGCTCGATCATCTCCAAAAACCGTTTGAGCTGATCGGTATCAAAGACAGGCTGCGTAATAGCGTATTCGGCACCGGCCTCGACCTTCCATTCAAAACGACGGAGTTCTTCGTCCATATTCACCGCGC
>CAZMQR010000096.1:0-8194 GCA_964568325.1 uncultured Chloracidobacterium sp.
CCGACGCTGCCGCCCATGACAGTGCCGTAGGCTTCCAGGCCGATTCGACCTGGCCGAGCCAAGCGACATTCTCGGGAATTCCCTCTTCGCGGAATATCCTTCGCGCCATGCGCATGAACATCCCAGACCGATACAGTCCGACCTCCATGGTGGTGCGCCCGCGGCCGCGATAATAGTTGATGTACTGCTGGATCATCGGATGCACACGGAACGAAAAGCCCAACGACCGGTTAGCTACTGCGACCTGAGCATATTGAAATTGCTCCTGTGCCGCAGACGAACCGAGGTCCTGCTCGTCGGCGTTGAGTTCTAATCTGGTCAGATCATCAAGCGGCGACGGCGTGTGCTCCTGCGACGTAAAACCGACCGTCTCAGTAGGCGTCAGATTCGCTGCCAACGTCGTCGATGAGGGCATGGGCGTTTTTGGCGTTGCCCGAGTAATGGCGGCCACTCGGTCCGAGAGCGCTGTATCGATGCTGCTCCACCCGCACGTCAAGGCGAGACTCCTTACCTTCGGAGCATTCCTCTCTGACGGAAATTCGATCAGGTAGATCGTCTCGATCAATTGGTTATAACAACTTTCGAGCCGCTGGTCGCGCTGTATCGTCGAATACAGGAACGCCTCGACCGCCTTATTGAACTTCTCACCGGCCGCGTGCCGATCATTATCGGCATAGGCCAGCAACCCTTCGCGAAATGAAATGCCCGCGTCCTCCATGACCTTGTTGATCAAGGCCTGCGTCCGCGCAACATCCTCCGTCTGGCCATTCGCGCTCAAACCGAGAACGAGGACAAAGAACAAACTAAGTACAATAGAACTTCTAAGGATTTTTCCCATTAAATTTCGTCTGACTCCAAGACCATCAGGCGGGGCGAATAAGGTCAAGAAGAAATATCACCAATGCCAATACATAAACGCACACATAAGCCCAAAGTTCCGCCGTTTCCATAAGGCGGCGTTATCGCGCTTAAAACGTAAACTAGGTTACACCCGATAAAAACCGCTGTCAACGCTTTCGAACCCCGGAAAACTGCTCCTCCGGGACCTCCGCGTCTTCTCTCTGTGCTCTCTGCGTGGAAGTTTTGTTCCTCGCAGAGTTCGCAGAGAAAATTCGCAGTGACACGCAGAGAGTTAAGCAAACCTGCGAGCTAGGCCGCTTTCAATGCCTTGACCTTCGCTTTTTCAACCTGAGGCTTGGCCTCACGCAACGCGGCGTCGAACACCTGCCGCACGTTCTCGACAAAGATAAACGTCAAATCGTCGCGAACTTCCTGCGGCAGGTCCTCGAGGTCACGCTCGTTGGGAGCGGGCAGAATTACCGTCTTGATCTTCGCACGGCGGGCCGCCAGCAGCTTTTCCTTGACGCCGCCGATCGGCAGCACGTTGCCGCGCAGCGTTATCTCGCCCGTCATCGCCACATCCTTACGCACCGGACGCTGCGAAAGTGTTGAGACCAAAGCAGTTGCCATCGAAACACCCGCGCTCGGCCCATCCTTTGGAACGGCTCCTTCTGGCAGATGAATGTGTATGTCAAAGTTCTCAAACACGCCGTCGTCGATTCCCAGCTCGCCCGCGCGGGCCTTGGCATACGAAAACGCCGCCTGCGCCGATTCCTGCATCACCTCGCCAAGCTGGCCGGTCAGCACCAGCTTGCCCTTCCCTTTCGTCTTGATCGCCTCGATAAACAAGATGTCGCCGCCGACCGCCGTCCACGCGAGGCCCGTGACGGTGCCGATCTCGTCTTTCTTCAGGGCTCCCTCGGTAAATATTTTGGGAACACGCAGGAATTCCTTCAGATTCTCCGCCGTTACGCGTATCGGCCGAAAATTGCCGTCTTCCTCGGCCTTGGCGCGGGCAACGCGGCGGCAGGCCTTGCCGATCTCGCGTTCGAGATGCCGCAGGCCGGCCTCCTGAGTGTACTCGCTGATGATGCGCTTGATGGCCTTGACCTCGAATTTGACGTCCTTTTTCTCAAGTCCGTTCTCGTCGATCTGCTTTGGGATAAGGTGCCGTTTGGCGATCTCGAGCTTCTCTTCCTCGGTATAGCCCGACAGCGAAATGATCTCCATGCGGTCGCGCAGGGCGGGCTGGATCGTGTCGAGCATGTTCGCGGTTGTCATGAACATCACGTTCGACAGGTCGAATGTCAGGTTCAGATAATTGTCGCGAAACGCAAAATTCTGCTCCGGATCGAGCACTTCCAGCAACGCCGATGACGGGTCGCCCCGAAAATCCGCCCCGACCTTATCGATCTCATCGAGCATTATCAGCGGATTGTTCGTCCCCGCCTGTTGAATTCCCTGAATGATGCGTCCCGGCATCGCACCGACGTAAGTCCGGCGATGTCCGCGAATTTCAGCCTCGTCATGAAGGCCGCCAAGCGACAAGCGCACAAATCTCCTATTCAAAGCCCGCGCGACCGAACGCCCTAGCGAAGTCTTACCCACGCCCGGCGGCCCAACGAGACACAGGATCGAGCCCTTTGGCTTCTCACGCAATTTGCGCACGGCCAGCGCCTCGACGATGCGTTCCTTTACTCGCTCAAGGCCGTAATGGTCGGCATCCAAAATTCTCTCTGCCTTTTTGAGATCAAGATTGTCCTTTGACTGCTTTGACCACGGCAGCTCGGTCATGATATCGAGCCAATTCCGCAAGGTCGCCGTCTCGGCCGTGTCGGGATGCATCCGCTCGAGCTTTTTCAACTGCCTCAGAGCCTCTTCTTCAGCCGTCTCGGGCATTTTGGCCTTTAGGATCTTGTCGCGATACTGCTCGATCTCCTCAAACAGCTCATTGCCCTCGCCAAGCTCCGCCTGGATCGCCTTCAACTGCTGCCTGAGGAAATATTCCCGCTGCGAACGGTCGATGTCTGATCGCGCCTGCGCGTTGATCTCGTGCTGAACGGTCAGCACGTCGATCTCTTTCGACAGCAGATCGTTGACACGCTTGAGCCGAGGCACAGGGTTCTCGATGTCGAGCACCGACTGCGCGTCCTCGACCTTTAATTCGAGATTCGAAGCCGCAAGATCGGCCAGCCGCCCGGCGTCGTCGAGGTTTGCAATGATCGCCAACACCTCGGGCGAGATGTTCTTGCCCAAGCTCGCCGCCCTGTCCATTGACCCGCGAACATTGCGTATCAAGGCCTCGACCTTCAGGTCGTTATTGTCGCCGCCCATCGGCTCGGTGATCGGCGTGACCTCCGACGTGACGTACTGCCCGCCGCCATCGACCTGATCGACCCTGCAACGCGAAAGCCCCTGTATCAATATGCGAATGCGCCCGTCCGGCAGCTTGAGCATACGCATGATGATCGCCACCGTGCCCACCTCATAAAGGTCGTCCTGCTCGGGCTCTTCCTTATTAACGTCCCGCTGCGAGACCAGCAATATCATCCGGTCCTTATTCAACGCCTCTTCCACCGCCCGTATCGACCTGTCCCGCGACACAAACAGCGGCACGATCATAAACGGATAGATAACAATGTCGCGCAAAGGCAGCACCGGCAGCACCGGCGGTATCTGCATCATCGGCTCCACGATCTCAGCCTCAGCCAACGCCACCGGAAATTCATCCAACTCGACCATAAACTTCTATGGTATTGGAATAGGCGGGAAACGGCAAAAACCGGACCGCTGGCTGCCGACAATAAAAAGCCCCGGCTTTCGCGAGGGCTTAGGTTCCTTTCGGATTTCCTACATCCAGCCTTTCATAACTGGCTTGTTATGAGAAGCGGCGTATTCTCTTATCTACTAAACAGGCTGATGGTATAATAGCCGTACCAATAAATCAAGCGAATTTGGAGCCTCCTATGAATGGATCACAATTGATTCTAGGTCTCGACCTCGGCGTCACGTCCGTTGGCTGGGCGCTACTTCGGCGGTTTACGGGTGACGAGACCGGCTTAGAGATCGTCGCAACAGGCGTCAGGATATTCCCCGCGACTGTCGAGGACAAAACGGCAGCCCCTAAGAACCTAAAACGCCGCACGGCACGCGGGGCCCGGAGGGTGCTCAGGCGAAAGAAGCAGCGACGGCAAGCGATCAAGAATCTCCTTACGGCAAATGGACTTTTGCCGGAGATCAATGCCGCTCTAGAGACGGCCTTCGGCGAGCTTGGCGACCCTTACGAACTTCGTGCCAGAGGCGCATTGGTGCGGCTCGAACAGCACGAGATCGGTCGGGCTCTCTTTCATCTCATACGGCGGCGAGGCTTCAAATCAAACCGTAAGTCGGAGAAATCGAAGGACGATGGTGTTGTCTATGAAGGCATCGCGCAGATACAGGAGGAAATGCGCAACAGCGAGTTCATCACGCTCGGCGCCTTACTCAACTCGAAAGAAAAGAAGCGAAAACACTATACTCACCGCTCGATGATCGAGGATGAGTTCGATCAAATCTGGGCGACACAAGCGGCGCATTATCCGGAAATCCTCACACCTGAATTACGTGAAACGATAAGACACACGGCCTTCTATCAACGGCCTATCAGTTCGCAGCGCGGACTGATCGGCAAATGCACGTTCGAGCCCGGCAAGAAGCGGTGCGACATGGCTCGTCAGGATGCGCAGCGGATGCGTTTTTGGCAGGACATCAATAATCTCAAGCTGCAGAATGTAAAGACGCTTGACTGGATAGAACTAACTGCCGAGCAGAAATTTCGACTCGCTGCCGCGCTCGAAAAGCTCAAAAAAATCGAGTTTTCTGAAACTGACCTTAGGAAGGCACTAAAGATCGGCGATGACGTTCGCATAAATCTTGAAAAGAAGATCAAGGGGAACACTACGGCTTACAAATTCACAAAAGCCATCGGTTCGAAGTGGCATGCGATGTCGCCGGGGGATCAAGAACTGCTCACCACAGACCTCATCCGCATCGAGGACGAACGCTCGCTCGAAAATCGCCTGCGGAATCATTGGCAGTTTACTGACGCTGAGATCGAAAAATTGGTAAAAAAGACCGAACTTGAAGCTGGCCACTATCGCTGCTCGTTAAAGGCGATCCGAAAGATATTGCCAAAGATGGTGGAAGGCCTCCGCTATGACGAAGCCGCCGCCGCCGTGTATGGCGATCATCGCGGAGTCGCTCCGTCGGGCGATTTTGACCAGCTTCCACCACCTCCGCAGCTCAGGAACCCGATTGTCAAGAAAGCACTCGGTGAGATGCGGAAGGTGATCAACGCGATTGTTCGAGAATACGGCAAGCCCGACCAGATCAGGCTCGAAATGGCCCGCGACCTCAAGCTGACAAAGCTGCAGAAAGAACGTGCCAACGCCCAGATCAAAAAGAACGAGGCCGCAAATAAAGAGGCAGTCGATTTCTATGTTAATCTGCACGGCATCGACCCCGACGCCGTCTCGGGCAGCGACAAGCTCAAATACCGCCTCGCGAAAGAAGCAAATTGGATCTCGCCCTACTCGGGCGAACCCATTCCGCCGGAGGACCTGATGTCCGACCAGTGGCATATCGACCACATAATTCCTTACAGCCGATCGTTTGATGATTCGTATATGAACAAAACGATCTGCAGTTCGGCGGAGAATAACGAGAAATCAAATCGCACCCCGTTCGAGTGGATGGGAGCCGACGAAACCAGGTGGTACGAGTTTGGCCTCAGAGTCGAGGGATTCCCTTTCGGCAAAAAGCGAAAGTTCGAGCAGAAAGAAATCGACGAGAATAAAATGGTCAACCGCATGCTCTCTGACACGCGTTATATTTGTCGCGAAGCCCGCGCCTATCTGCGCCAGCTATATCCGGCCCATCCGGACGAGAATAAATATGTTCAGGTCATCGCGGGTGGGGCGACAAGCAAGCTTCGTTATGTCTGGGGAATAAACGCGATGCTCTCGGACGGCGACATTGAATACAAGAACCGCTGGGACCACCGTCACCATGCAATCGACGCAATTGTCATTGCCCTGACCGACCGTGGACTGTTCCAACGCATCTCGCGCCTGGCCGCACACAATGAAGAATTTCACCGCAAGGAGCTAAAAGGCATCGAAATGCCATGGGAAGGATTCCTCGACGATGTAAAGACGGCAATGGACTCGCTCGTCGTATCTCACGCTCCGACACGCCGCATTCGCGGTCAATTATTAGAAGAAACGGCATACGGTGCGACATCCGTTCCGGGCGTATATGTAGCCAGGAAGCCGATTACTTCGCTGACAAAGCCCGCTATCGAAAACATTATTGACCCTGTGATCAAAGAGATCGTCAAACTGCGGCTTGCTCAGTTTGACGGCGACCTGAAAAAGGCCTTTGCCGAAACTCTCTTTCACAGAGACGGCAAAACGCCGATCCGCAACGTCCGCCTGCACGTTACGATGTCGCCGGAAACTCTGGTTGGGATCAAGGACAAGGCGGGAAAGGAATATAAGTATTACCCCTTAGCCGGAAACCACCATGTCGATATCTACGAGGATCCTGAGGGTGAGCGAAAAGCTGTGCTTGTTCCGCGCTTCTATGCCGCGCAGCGAAACTGGCAGCCGAATGATCTAGGTGCACAATGGACAAAGCTCTTTTCCCTACACGCCAATGACTATGTCGAATTTCGTGGAGACGACGGCGCATTGCGTGTTTTACGTGTTCAAAAGATGTCAGGCGGACAAAATTGGCAGGTCCAACTTCGCCCACCAACGGATTTGAGAGCAGAGTATTTGCCAGGCGTAACAGTGGTCCTTACAGGTTCCAATGCCTTGAAAAAGATCACTCGCAAACTTCAAGTCGATCCGCTCGGACGTCTTACAACGGCAGGCAGTTGATACATACATCGGTTCGCTTGCCGCCTTTGAGGCTATGATAAAGCGAACCGTTGAAATATCGACACACGGGTGCTATGTCCATACAAGGGACGAGCAGCTTTTGATCGAAAAGGACGGCTTTAAGGTCGGCTCGGTGCCAATCGAGGACCTCGGCGTCCTGATACTCGACAGCCCACAGCTTCTTATCACGTCGTCAGTAATGCGCTCGCTGGCCGAGCAGAATGTCGCGGTTATCTTTACCGACCAAAAGCATCTGCCGTCGAGCCTGACGATCCCCTTCTCTGTAAATTCCATTCAGACAAAGATACTCAATGCTCAGATCGAGGTTTCGCTCCCGATAAAGAAGCGGCTTTGGGCCTCGATCATCGCGGCAAAGATCGCCAACCAGTCGCTCGCGCTCGAACTGTGCGGCAAGGACGGCACTGGCCTAAGGGAAATTGCAGGCCGCGTCAAAAGTGGCGACCCCGAAAACCTTGAAGCCTATGCGGCCAAACTGTACTGGCGAAAACTATTTGGCGATGATTTTCGGCGCGACCGTTTTGCCGATGACCAAAACATGCTGCTTAATTACGGCTATGCGATCGTTCGTGCAGCAACGGCCCGGGCGATAGTCGGCACCGGCCTGCATCCGGGGCTCGGTATCAACCACAAGAATCAATACAATCCGTTCCCACTCGCCGACGACCTGGTCGAACCGCTTCGGCCGTTTGTCGATGTCCGAGTATTTGAGATCGTCCGCGAACTCTCCGAGGCCGATACCGATCCCGAGATACGGCTTGGCCGTGAGCGCAAGGCCCGTATCCTCGCGATCCTGGCCGAGGATTGTAATTTTGACGGCCGCAAGTCGCCGCTGCTGGCCGCCCTCGGCACATACGCCGCAACCGTTAAGCAGTTAATGATGGGTGAGGCTGACAAGCCGTTGATCCCGAAGTTGTGATGTTTTTTGGAGGGCTGAAAACAGTGTGGATGGTGGTGATGTTTGACCTGCCGACCGAAACGGCCGAGGACCGGCGGCGATATGCCCAGTTTCGCAAGGTGCTGCTCAAGGACGGCTTTTGGATGATGCAATTCTCAGTCTATGGCCGTCATTGCCCCTCCGACGAAAATGCAGAGGTCCATGAGAAGCGGGTAGTCTGGGCGTTGCCGCCAAAGGGCAATGTCCGTATAATAAAAGTTACTGAAAAACAGTTTGCCCGCATGAAAACCTTCTATGGAAAAGCTCCAACCAAAACAGAAGAACCGCCGCTGCAGCTCAGTTTTTTCTGAACCACAGCAGCGGTATCTTGTTTCTTTTCAGGCAGTTGCAGCCAATCGCCGCAAATCACAACCGGAGCGTGTCGTGAGTCGGCGCGTACATCAGTTTAGCAGATAAGAGAATCGCCGCAAATCACAACTGTATTTGTTCGTGTCATACGCGAATATGGAGATTAGCA
>CAZMQR010000097.1:0-8193 GCA_964568325.1 uncultured Chloracidobacterium sp.
TGAAACAGTTCTTTACGACAACCGAGAAGAGAGTCCAACGTTTCGTACAAAACAAGTTGTAAAGATGGGAGATTCAACGACAGATAAAGACGCAAGCGAAGTCTGCGTTAAAATACCACCAGGCGTTCTCCACGGGCTCCGAGTTCTTTCATCCGAAGCACACCTATTCTACATCACAAGCCATACTTATACCCCCAACGAAGAAGGACGATTTCCTTATAATTCCTCGCTCGTAGGGCATGACTGGGGAGTTAATCCTATCGTGGTTGCAAATGACATGCGTGAGTTCACTCCGACAAGTAAGCGGATTCGCATGATTAATTCTTTAGTATAAAAATCTAGTAGATATCGAAAGAAAGCCTTTTCATTCGGGATCAACTCGTAAGCCGTCGATAGATGTTAGGCATTCGTTCGGGCAGCGAGAGTACGTCGTCGATGATCGTGTAGCCGACATCCCCGTATAGATCCTTTAGTTCTGCCTCGGATTCGCGGTCGATGGTGATGCAGAATGGGGTGACACCGTTCATTTTTGCTTCGATAAGGGCTTCGCGGACGTCTTCGCGGGCGTAGCGGGCGTCACCGTAATCGTGATCGTAGGGACGGCCGTCGGTGAGGATGATAAGGAGCTTTGTGCGGGCGTCCTGCCGGAGCAGCGTGTGTGACGCGTGGCGGATGGCGGCGCCCAGGCGAGTGTTGTTCTGGAATGTGATCCCGCCGATGCGTCTTTCTGTCTCGTCGGAATACTGTTCATCGAAATCCTTTACTACATAGAACTTGACGTTCCTGCGGCCTTCGCTCGTAAAGCCATTTATCGAATATGGATCACCAACGGCCTCAAGGGCCTCACTCATCAGAACGAGGCCTTCCTTTTCGATCTCGATGATACGTCGGCCGGGATGCGTGTAGGGCTGGAGCGGATTTCGCGTAATGGTGCGAGCCGTCGATGACGATTGGTCAAGCAGGAGCGAAACGGCCACATCGCGCCGCTTTCGCAATCGCTTGGTGTAGATATTCTCGGACTGCCTGCCGTCAGCCTTGCGATCTATCACAAGATCCACAAGGGCGTTCAGATCATAGTCCTCGCCATCGATCTCACGGTTGACTCGTGTGAGGTTCTCGGGCTTCATCAACTGGAACTGGTACCGTATCGATGAGATCACGCCGCGATACCGAGCTCGCGTCATCTCGACGAATGAGCGGTCGCCTTGCTTTACCCGTTTCTCGATCACGCGGCTCCAGCCGACACGGTAGTCGTTGAGTTCGCGGTCCCATTCATCGTAGGCGAAGGCGATATCGTCGGCCTCGAGTTGTTGTTCAGGCAACTCAGTCTGACTCCATGCCTCCGAACCTGCGAGATCGTCCGGTTCACCGTCGTCATCGAGGCTGTTCCACGCATTGAATAGATCACTGATATCCTGAACGCTCCGCGGCTGTTCCCGCTTTACCTGTTCCTCGGTCACGGATTCGACAGAATGTTTGTCGTCATAGGCGAGATCGGTGTCAGCCTCCGTATCGGCAGACTCTGCTTCTTGCTGCTGTTCCGGTACGATATTTTGGAACAGAGTATAGACGCGTGACGTTGCCATCAACGCATCGGCAACGGTGGGCAGGACCGGAGACGCCATGATGGCCCGTGGAATGTCGGATTCTGGTGACACGAGCGGTTCCGCCTTTGATCCCAAATATGTCTCAATTACCGTCTCGATCTCGGACACGATCTGGCCATAGAACATCCGGGCATCGTCGGTCGCTCCACCACACAGCGTGATCTGGAACAGCAATTCAAATGGCACCTGATGCATCGGAAGGTCAAAGATGTATGGCCGATTGGAGCGAAGAAGCGATTGCATCAGATCGAGGTCCTTGACAAGGCCGCGATACGAGCGTCGCAGACAATAGTCGATGCGCGCATTTTCCATCGTCGTGAAGATCTTGCGGGCCAGGCTCGGCTCGGGAAAGACCTTCAGAACTTCGCGATAATCGGAGCCCATCGGCAGATCTCCGATCTCATTTTTCAGGCCGAGGGTCTCAGATCTTTCCGTATTCAGGTATCCATCCAGCGAGAAGGCATCCCGCTCTTCATCGGTCATTGAGTAGAGAGTAGCCAACTCAATAAAGGCTGCCTGCAGCTCGCTCGTATCTGCCGCAAAAGTGCCAAATTCGATCTGTCCGGCGGCGTGGGCCGCAAGTACCTTGTAGAGCCGAAAGTCCTGCTCATCATCGGTGAATTCCGCAATCGACGAAGGCAGATAGATCGTCTTGCCATCACCGATGCGTGCCTCCTGAGGCATCGCGTTCAACGGTTGGACATCGATCTCGTTGCCCGTGAGGCCTTCAACGTAAAGGCGCAGTACCTGTTGGATCCCATCGAGCGGCAGGCCCGAACGGGATCGCTGAAGCTGGTCATTTGACTCGCGGGTTTCAAGACCAAAGTAACTCCGCCGCGCTTTTGCTGAATCATTCGCGTGGGCGGCAAGGCCATTCGCGACCCAGTCTTCGAACTGCGCTATTGATACTCTCTGCAGCGCCGACGCGCTTGACTTAAAGGCGGCGAGAGCGGCCTCAGCGTCAATTTCGGCGATCCTCGCCGTCAGATGCATAACACGCCGAATGGCAAGCGTACTGTCAGAAGAAGTAAAATGCGCAAAGAATCGCGGAGCCGCCCTAAGAAATGAGATCACAACCGCGTTACCATGCCGGGCCATCACCTCGGCGGCACCGCTCCATTCATCAAAGGCCTGCTCAAATGTCCTTAACGCAACACTTCCTGAAGCCAGGAAGTGAAGCGTGACGCTTCCGCCGTGGTCCAGGAACTGGTTTGTCGCCAGCAGGAGCCTCAATACACTGTCGGGTGAGAGGCCGTCAAGGGCCTCAGGCAGGCCTTGCCAGAGTTCGGCGGTAAGGCCGCCGGTTCGTCCGGCAAAGTCAGCCGCCAGCGACACAACCGCTTGGGTTACACGCTCATCTCCGACGGCGTTGAGCACTCGGCCAATCGCCGGCGTATTTTCCAGGAACTCGACGCTGTGTCTTGCCGACCGGTTGGCGATCTCGAGGGCGACGTCCAGGACGGTGTTAACCAGGGCAGGATCAGCAAATGAGCCCGCGATCTCTGGCATGCGGTCGTATGTTGCCAACGCAGCCGAACTCGAGAGGACGAGCTGGCGTGTACATATCGCAAATAAAGTGCCGCGACATTCGTTCGGGATATCGGGCAGCTTCTGATAACTTCCGGAAAAAAAACGGATAGCCGTGCCTGTATCAGCCATTGCCACACGGCGCCCGAACTCACCCCAGATACGCAGGTCGTCGCACGACATCAACGCGGCCGCCTCGGGTATCGACTCGACGAATGCACGGCTCGCCTTGAGCGAAACCGCGGCCAGTGAGGCACTTAGCTCGAGCGCTACACGCCTCTTTTCGGCTGTTAATCCCCCGAGTTTGCGGGCCAATCCGGTTAGCGTCGGTTTGGGTTCGGTTCGTTTTGCGGCCACGCGATGATTTTACGGGAAAGCCGTCGGTTGGAAAAACCGCAGACCTAGTGATGGTGCTCGCCCTCGCCTCCATCGAGCTTTGATAAGTCGAGCAGCTTAGAGAAATCATCGAAATGAAACATTGAATCGTCCCTACAGTGCTTGCAGAAGAATGTCACGTCCTCACCCAAGTACATATCCTTAAGGTGGTAGGCAACGAAGCAGCCATAGCAGCGCTGCACACGAGAGCCAAAACGCATGATCACGGATTGATCGTCAGTCATTCTACTTAACGACTCCGCGCTTCGAGGTCTCAATAAAGTTCGTGAGTACGTCGACCTCGACACATTTCGAGATCTCGGTGCGAATGCGTTCGAGCGCCTGCGACGTGTTGAGTTTGGACGAGAGCAGGAGATGGAAGGCGTGATTCAGGTGCTCTATCGTCTCACGCGGATAGGAACGCCGCTTCATTCCCAGTCGGTTGAGGCCGTAGCATTTTGCGTGGTTTCCTTGAATGATCGCGTAGGGCATAGCATCCTTCACAACTACGGAATAGCCACCGACAAAAGCTTCAAGGCCGATCCTGCAAAACTGATGCACCCCTGAATACGCGCCAATGCTAGCCCGATCCGCGATCTCGACATGGCCGGCTAGGGTCGCCGCATTGGCCATGATTATCTCGTTGCCAAGCTGACAATCATGTGCGACGTGAGCCTGCGCCATCAGCAGGTTGTCATCGCCGACGCGGGTCACGCCACCACCGGCGGCCGTGCCGCGATGAATAGTCACGAACTCACGTATCTGATTTCTCGCACCGATCTCGGTCGAGGTCGGCTCACCGGAATACTTGAGGTCCTGGGGAGCATAGCCTATCGACACAAAGGGATAGACGTGGGTGTCGTCGCCAATGGCAGTCTGTCCGTCAATCGCAACATGCGAATCCAGCCTTACGCCCTTACCGAGGGTGACCTCATCACCGACGGTACAAAACGGACCGATAAAGCAGTCCGGGCCGACCTGTGCGGCGTCACTCACGATCGCTGTCTTGTGGATGAAAGTAGCCATTCGGCTGTGATATCACTCCTGGTCGATGTTTTTCTTCTTCGAGCCGAAAACCAGTACCAATGTGAATACAACAGCCGTGATGACCCCAAGTATCGGTGAAATGCCGGAATCAACAACGGTCACGACAAAGCCGATGAAACCCAGTTTCCGACGGCCCCGCCTAAGGCCTATCAGGAGCGGAACCAAGCCGATCAAAACCCCAAAGATCAGGCTCCCGGCGATGATGTAATAGAAGTACGTGTCAAAGAACTCTCTTGCTTGAACCGGATCCATCAACTAGCCTCCCCGATTTGCCACGATGCACATTATCTCAGCCTCGGCGGTTACGTGGCCGTCAACACTTGCAACGCCGCGCATTTTCTGGACCTTGCTGCCTACTCTCAGGGCTTCGACCGTAAGTGTCAGCGTGTCACCCGGGACCACGGGGCGGCGAAATCGAGCACTCTCGATGCCGCTGAAGAACGGTATCTTTTGGACACGGTCTTCAAACTCTCGCAGGACCAGTATCGCACCGACCTGCGCTAGGGCCTCGATCTGAAGGACACCCGGCATGACCGGAGCCCCGGGAAAGTGGCCTTGGAAGAAATGTTCGTTCGTTGTGACCTGCTTGACACCCACGATGCGTTTGCGCGGCTCAAGCTCAATGACGCGATCGACCAGCAGAAACGGGTATCGATGCGGGATTATTTCCTGAATGGCGATCGAATCAAGAATGGTCATATCAGAATAAATAACCACATATATGCGAAAAGCCGGCAAAAGGCAATTTCACCGGCTCATGCGTGGCTAACTTGAGAGCACCTTATGGCTGACGGGCCGGCGTCGTTGATGCCGTAGTCGCGGGGCGCGTGTTGTAATACGCGATGAATGCCTTGGTAATATCCGCCGCAGGTTCAAGAAACAACAACGGGCTCGGCTGATCTGCAGCACCGAGCGTACTGATGTCGATCACCGCCGTGTAGCCATTTTTCTTGGCATATTCCTGGAGTGCCTGAAAGATGTTGGTCGATATCGGGGCCATTACCTCTTCCCGGCGCTTGCCGTAGGAGGCCTGTGCTTCCTTTTGCTTAAACTCGTACTCGCGCTGGAGTCGCTGCCCCTCATCCTGTTTAGCCGCAATCGTCTTCTGGTCAACGGGAACAGCAGGATTGCCGCTCATCTTCTTGATCTCCTCCGATAGGGCCTGCATCCTGGTCTGCAGGGTCTGCAGTTCCGTCAAACGAGGCTTCATCTCGGCATCAAGGGCCTTTTCGGCATTCACGTACTTCGTGATCCCCTCTTTATCATCACCAAACGCCGCTGTGATGATCCAGCCGATCTTGGTCGGCGTGGTTGTATTCCCGCCCTGAGCGAACGCCGAACTGGCAAAAAAAGCAGCAACGACTGCGGCGGCGGCAAAATATTTGATCCTATTCATTCTTGTCCAAACTCCTTACTTCGTAAACGGAACACTTTAATGAGTGCTGTCTAAACCTTTGAAACCTATTCACTCGCTAATGTTGCTTTCGGTTTCGAAAAAAGAAACGCAATGGTAATTAAATGGCTATTCAATGTCAATCTTCACGCTAGAATGTCCTTCCCACCGTGAAGCGGAATCCATTACGTTTTCCGGGGAGGTATATACCGGGTAATTCCTCCGTCAGGCCAAACTTGCCGTTGGGATTGAAATAGTAGATCAGGCGAAACGGAACATTGACGATCGGGACCTGCACGCGAAGCTCGACACCGACACTGGCCTTAAAGTCGTTAAGCTTGCCAAACTTTGCGTCATCGACCCTCAACAATGAGTTCTGCTGGACCTCGCCACGAAGGAATAATTGCTGAACCTGCGGCGAAAGGGCCGTCGGGCAGCCAAAACGGTTTCCTCGGCAAAATTCGTTGATGAAATCCGTCTTCGTCATTACGCGGTCTCGGTAATACAAAAGGCTGCCAAAGCTGCTCTCGAGAACCGGCGTATTGATCAATGCCAATGCGGTCAAGCGGCCGGCACCGATCAACTGCTCGTCAGGCAGGAACTCGCTGTTGATCATCTGTGTTCCCGACTTGCGCAGGTTGAATACCGAGCCGACGTCGGCGAAGATCGCCATCGTGGCGGGCCCGAATAGCGGGCGACGGTACTCGACATTCGCGAGGAATTGCGTGTCCCCACCGATGAAGCGAAAGTTTCGGGTGTAGAGGGCCGGATTGGCACCGCCCGCCCCGGTAAGCATGCCTATCGCGATTATCTCGTCTCGTGTGCGATCGCTGAGGCCGGTCTGTGTATTTGCCGTTCCCGCTGCATTGTTTGCAACGACCACGTTACGGCTCGTTACATACGTGTCAAAAGGTGAGATCGGGCCGATAGACCGCGATTCGTATCCTCGAATATCATTCTCGCTGCCGAGAAAGTAACGTTCATAGATCGGCACTCCGCCGACAAACGACAAAGAGTTTGCGTTGCGGATCTTGTCTTTGACCGACCACGTCCCGATGGTTCCCGCTAACACACGAAAGGCAAGCACGTCAGGAGTCTTTGACTTTTTGTTCCTTACAGGAATGAACTGCGAGTATTGGACATTCGGCTGATAGGTCCTGACATCTCCACCAAGGCCGGCAAAGCCGAATGAGAGCGAGAGTTGTCGTCCGCCGACCGTATCGATGCCGTTAGCCGCAGGTTGTCGCGTGTCGTAAGCAAAGGTTCCAACGATGCGGCTCGTAAGGATGTTTGGCTGACGGTAGATGACCGGGATCGTTGCAGCGGGGTCGCCCAGGGAATTTACCTCGGGATCTTCAATGCTCGTAGCCGTGAACTGGTATGTCAGGCCGATACGAGAGAACTGGGTAAAGCGGCGTTTCTTAAAGAAGAACTCAGACAATGGTGCGGTTGCAAACACATTCGCGCCGTACGTACTTTGGGTAAACAGGTTAGCCTCGTCGGTCACGACCGAACCTAAGGGATTGAAGAGGTCGTTAAGAACGTCCGGATTCTGGGTCAGGAATGTGCCCTCGCCAAAGAACTTGTATCTGCTGGCAAATACTGAGAGTCCAACGGCAATCGGGCGGTCACGAAAATACGGTTCCTGATAGCTGAATTGGACACTCCTCTGGCGATTACCATAGCCGAGGCTGAACGAGAGCACCTCACCTCGGCCTGCGAGGTTATTCGTGGAGTACTCAAGACCGAAGAACGACCCTCCGATGCCTGCCAAGCCGCCATTAAAAGAGATCTGCTGCCGGCCCTTTTCCTTCACCTTAACGACGAGGTCAACATCGCCTTTTTCTTCGTCGGTCCGGATCTCGACGTCCTGGTCCTTGTCGATCGGATCAAAATACTGCGTCTGATTGAGTCTGGCGAGCGATATCTCAAGGAAGTTCTGATTGTATGTATCGCCCTCGTTGAGCAGGAACTCGCGCCTGAGGACCTTGTCACGAGTGAAGGTATTTCCGGTGAATTCGAGCCGCCGCAGTTGGAACTGCTTTCCCTCCTCGATGGTGATGGTAATGTCAACGATGCCTTCGTCGGGTTTGGCGGGATTGTCCTTAAATTGCGGGTCAAACTCGGCCGTGTATTGCACGAATCCCTGCGATCCGTAAACTTTCTTTAGGTCTTCAAAGACGGCGTCCTGCAGGCGTTTACCGTCGGCGATCTCACCTTGTTTGAGGCCGACGTAGCCGAGGA
>CAZMQR010000098.1:0-8030 GCA_964568325.1 uncultured Chloracidobacterium sp.
ACGACGCTGCCGCCCGTTGGTCCTCCACGTTCGCTGATTTGGAGGATCAAGGGGAACTTGCTAGGCGGGCGCCCGCGCTTCCGGCTGCTCGCGTCAAACGAAGACGCCAGGCACGGCGTCCGACCGTACGTCACGCCCGCGATGTTTGACAATATCGACGTCGCCTATTCTGGTTACGATCCTGAGGAGGTCGGAGCGATCGACCGCGACGTTCGGTCAGTCCGGGGAAAGTATGGACTTGCGCCCGACGTCCCTCTGATCGTCACTAGCGGACAGTTCATCGAACGGAAGGGCTGTTGGACCGTGCTTGAGGGTCTCGAGCATCTTCGGGCAAGCGGTCAGGAATGCGTGTTTCTTTGGCTTTCAACATCAAGACCAGACGCGTCGGCCTTAGCACGGATAGCGAAATACGGCCTCGCCGACTCATTTAGGCTACTCACGCCCGACGATATCGGGCCAACTCGACATGATCTTTTGTCTCTCGTCGCGGCTGCCGACATTTTTGTCCTTGCGAGTCTGCAGGAGGGCTTGCCAATTTCGCTCGTCGAGGCGATGGCACTTGGCCTCCCGTGTATTGCAACGCGTGTCGGGGCCATTCCGGAGGCCATAGACCATCTTGATAATGGGCTGCTGCTTGAACCGAACGATCCGGCAACACTCGCGACCATTCTTGGCGACCTTCTGACGAACAAGGCCAAACGGATGGAAATCGGCCGAGCCGCGAAACACTCCGTACGAAACAGGTTTAATGCGGCGCATTCCGCGGAAAAGGTCGTAAATATCTACGATTCCGTATGGCAAACGCAGTAGTAGAATTGTAGAATCGACGTTTGGTTTCGATATGAAAGTTGCAATTCTCTGTGGCGGCCAGGGTACCCGGCTAAGGGAACACACTGAGACCCTCCCAAAACCGATGGTCGAGATCGGTGGACGGCCGATGCTCTGGCACATCATGCAGATATATTCGCACTTTGGCCTACGCGAGTTTGTCCTCTGCCTTGGCTACCGTGGTTCCGCGATCAAGGACTACTTCCGTAACTACGCTGTGCGAAATAATGACCTTGAGGTCCGGCTGGGCTCCACGCCGTCACTACGTACGCTTGGAACAAACGCGGACGAGGATTGGACGGTCTCGCTGATCGAGACCGGCGAGCGGGCCCAGACGGGTGCGCGCGTATTCCGCATTCGGGAACACCTGGGCAAGGAGACGTTCTGCCTGACCTACGGCGACGGGCTCGGAAGCATCGACATTAGTGCACTTCTCGATTTCCATAAGCGCCACGGTAAGATCGCCACCGTGACCGGCGTCCGACCTCCGGGCCGTTTTGGCGAATTGGAGTTAGACGGCGATCAGGTAGTAGCCTTCGCCGAGAAGCCGCAAGTTACACAAAGCTTTATCAACGGTGGCTTCTTCGTCATGGAGCCCGCATTCATTGAGCGGTACCTTAGTGATGATGAGGGCCTGATCCTCGAGCGCGAACCGCTGCAGCAGGTTGCCGCTGACGGTGAGCTAATGATGTACGCGCATACCGACTTCTGGCAGCCTATGGATACCTTCCGCGAATGGAAGATGCTGGACGACATGTGGCAGAACGGTTCTGCCGAGTGGAAACTTTGGAGCTAGGCGACTCCTTCACCTTATGACCATATCCGAAAACCGATTTTGGCTCGACCGACCCGTCTTCGTGACGGGAGCTACCGGACTGCTCGGCAGTTGGCTTACGCGCAGGTTGAATGATCTTGGTGCGAAGTCTGTCGTGCTGATCCGTGACTGGGTGCCTGAATCCGAGTTGCTCCAGCGAGGCACAGCCACGGGCTCCACAGTCATTCGTGGCGAACTGACGGATCTCGAATTACTGGAACGAATCCTTAACGAATACGAGATCCGGACCGTATTTCACGCAGCTGCTCAAACTATAGTCGGGACTGCGAATCGAGGCCCGATTTCGACTTTCGAAGCAAATATCAAGGGTACATGGTGCCTATTGGAAGCTGCTCGCCGAACCGCACTAATAGAGCAGGTGGTCATTGCCTCATCTGATAAGGCCTATGGCTCTCACGACGTCCTTCCTTACTCTGAAGAAGCTCCGCTTCAGGGCCGTCATCCCTATGACGTAAGCAAATCGTGCGCGGATCTGATCGCACAGAGTTACGCACATACATTTGGGACGCCGGTGTGTGTTACGCGGTGCGGAAATCTTTTCGGTGGCGGTGACCTGAACTGGAACAGGCTGATCCCGGGCACGATCCGCTCCGTGATTCGGGACGAATCTCCGGTAATCCGGAGCGATGGGACCTTCATTCGTGACTATTTCTATGTTGAGGATGCAGCCTCGGCCTATATTGGCCTTGCCGAGAAGATGGCGGCCGATGGATCGGTTGCAGGACATGCGTTCAACTTTAGTAATGAGGTGCAACTGACCGTTCTCGATATGACGTGCAAGGTCCTCGATCTAATGGGCCGCACCGACCTCAAGCCGAAGATCCTCGGAGAAGCTCAGAATGAGATCGCCCATCAATACCTAAGCGCTGAGAAAGCTCGGAACCTCTTGGGCTGGAGATCTGATTTCTCCATTGACGAGGGCCTCAGCCGCACCATCGACTGGTACCGCGCATTTCTAAAGCCGCACGAATAACCCGAATGCAAGATAGGCCGTTCGAGAGGATCCTAGTAACGGGCGGTACCGGTTTTATTGGCCGCAATGTTGTCGCACGGCTGATCGCTGACGGGTATCGACCGGTTATTGCTCAATTTGGTGCTATTCCGGATACCTTCGCACACGCAGATAAGGTTGAAGTAACCAACCTCGATTTGCGCGATGTTACGTCCGTTGCTAAGTTGCTCGACGACCTGAGACCGCAACTCGTGGTCCATCTGGCTGGTGTAACAGGGCACTCCGACCCGGAAGGCCGGTTATGCAATGATATAAATTACGCCGCAACCGCCGACCTGCTTGATCGGCTGGCTCAGAACAATGTGACCAAGGTTGTAATGATCGGCAGCGCCGCCGAATACGGACAGCAGTCGACTCCGTTTTTTGAGTCCATGCCTGACGACCCTCATTCCGCATACGCAGTCTCCCGATCTCGAGCGACTCGCCACGCAATGTCGCTAGCCCTGACCAAGGGCCTGCCTGTCACTGTCCTTCGCCTTTTCTCTGTTTATGGGATCGGTCAGCCCGCAAATATGTTTCTACCACAGTTGATCGAGCACGCCGTGGCAGGGAGGCGTTTCGAAATGACAGGGGGGCGACAGCTGCGAGATTTTGTTCACGTTGAGGATGTGGCACTAGCGATCCTGCAAGCAGCCTCATCATCGACGGCAAGCGGCCAAGTCATCAATATCGCGGGTGGTGAAGGCCACAGGTTATCGACTGTCGCAAAGACCGTGTGGAGCTATTGTGAAGCCGCGCCAGACCTTCTCGAGATCGGCTCGACGGTAGCTCGTGGTGATGATGCTTTTGACACACTCGCCGATATCCGCTTGGCCAAAGCAATCCTTGATTGGTATCCAATCCGTAAGTTTATTACTAACGACGTACCGGACGAAGGCCTGATCGGAATGATCGAGGCTATGAGGGAGGGTACGTGACTGCCCACACCGAACGCCAAACATCTCTTAGCGTTGTCCGCAATGTGCTGTTCGCACTCGTCACGTGGATATTGCCGTTGTGCCTCGGATTAGTTGCAACGCCTATCCTCGTCGGATCATTGGGCCACGCTGAATACGGCGTCTACGCCCTAATACTGGGCCTGGTCGGCTACTCGTTCACGTTCAATTTCGGCCGGGCCATTACTAAGTACATTGCCGAATATCGTGCGACTGGACGCTCTGAGGAGATCCCCGCCATCGTCTCGTCGAGTCTTCTGCTCAATGTTGTGATCGGCCTAACGGGATCTGTCCTCCTGTGTCTCCTTGCAGGTTGGCTGGTCCGCGACGTGTTTGCGATACCCGAACCAGAACAACAGCAGACTTTGTCCGCCATCTACCTTGCGTCCGCGATCATTTTCGTCACGATGCTCAGCCAAGTTTTCAGTTCGGTACTTCAGGGCTTGCAGCGATTCGATGTCTACTCGAAGATCTTTTCGTTTCACAGCATATTTCTGGTTATCGGCAACATTGTGGTCGCCCTCTGCGGGTTTGGCCTGCTCGGCCTGTTGAAGTGGAATCTGGCTACTCTTGGTGCGTTTTGTGTCATTTACGGCGTTGCAGCCGCACGGCTGCTGCCTGGCGGGCGGCTTGGAATAGAGTCTCGGACCGACATACTCCGAAAGATCGCAAGCTATAGTGGAGCAATCGTTGCCTACCAAGTGTTGGGGAACATCGTACTGCTATTCGAACGAGGTTGGATCACGCATCAGCTTGGGAGTGAAAATTTGACTTACTATGTCGTCCCGATGTCGGTCGGCATTTATCTGCATGGCTTCATTTCAAGCCTGGTCATGGTCGTATTTCCCCTTGCAAGCGAACTCGATAATGATCGCGAGCGGCTGCGAAAACTATACACAAAGGCGACGAAGCTCATCAGCGCCCTCGTCGTCTTCATTGTCCTGAGCGTCCTCATTGTCAACGAAAGGTTCCTGACCATTTGGATGGGTGCGGACTTCGCTGCGGTCGCATCACCACTGCTCGTACCACAAATTGTCTGCTTTGGTCTGGTCGCGATCTTGACGATTAGCTGGCAAATGACCGAGGGGCTCGGCCGTCCCTATTTCAACGCCATCCTAACCGGGATATCATCGGTGATCTGCATTACCCTTATGATCGTTCTGATCGGGCCTTATGGTAACCTCGGCGTTGCCGTCGCACGCCTGATCGGTTTTGGGACGATCTTTTTTTCGATTCTCTTGGCAGAACGAGCTTTTTTTGGGACGGTGTTAACAGGCTTCTGGCTAGAACACCTTAAGCGAGTCGCCCCGGCGGCCGCTGCCGCATGTTTGATAGAGTACTTGCTCTCGATGGTCCTGCCCTTCGGCCGGCTGTCGCTCGTTCTGATTGCCGGAATCGGAGCGGCAACGTACGCGTCAGTCCTCTGGCTATTGGATTTCGTCACGGTCGATGAGAAACTGCTGTTCAAGGAGATCGTAAGACTCTCGCGATGAAAAGTGTTCAACGTTTGGATTTCATTCGTTCGACGTGCACTGGGAAGCGTGTGCTTCACCTCGGCTGCGCCAATTTCCCATACACGAAAGATTCGATCGACAAGAAGATGCTGCTTCACACTGAACTTGAGGTTATCTCTTCAGAGCTTTATGGATTTGATTTCGACCAGCCGGGCCTCGACATCCTTTCAGCGAATGGTGCGAAGAATCTCTACCGTGCAGATCTGGAACACCTCGAGGATGTCGACCTCAATGAAACCTTCGACGTCATCGTCGCTGGTGAGATGATCGAGCATCTTTATAATCCTGGGCTTTTTCTTCGCGGCATTCAGCGCTTCATGGCGCCTAACTCGGTGCTCCTTCTGACTACGATCAATGCGTACTGTGGGATGCGGTTCATACAGTACGGATTACGGGGGAAGGGTGGGAGCCAGGAGCCTGTGCATCCCGATCATGTAGCATACTACTCATACGCAACGCTCACACTACTGCTTCAGCGTCATGGCTTAAGGGTAAACGAGTTTTTGTTTTATGATATAGGGGCCGAGCACAGGCCGCACAATCGTTGGTTTCTCAACTTGATCAACGATGTGTGCGTCCGGATAGCTCCGCAATGGTCCGACGGCGTTATTGCCGTCTGCTCGGTCGCGAAATAGATGCAGGCAGTTGACCAGATCAGACACCGCTTCCGCGCTCGGCCGGACCCGTCTCCGATGCCGGGGGTAATTGTAATGGCGTCGGCGACGGTCGTTGCGATACTTCTATTGCTTGCCTTTAGCGGAGCCTTCGAATCTTATCCTTATCTCTATTTGATTCCGTGGTTGCTCGGTCTAGCTGTCGTCATGGTGATCCCAAACGCCATTCTCTACTACCAAGGACGCTTTAGTTTCGCAAACCCGCTAGTTTTCGCAACCTTCTCCTACTTGTTCCCCGCATTTGTAGTTGGAGGCATATTCTTTGCAGTAGGCTGGTCGCAACCGTACTTCGGACATCTGATCCAGGATTCGGACTATAATCTTCCGCTCACTGTCGTGTTCGTGGGCCTCGCATTCACGGGTCTATCCGTCGGGTACATGCTCCCATTTGGAGGTAAGGTAGGGAATTTTATCAGCACGCGGTTGCCGCGTGCTGACTACGAGCCGCGCGCCTTCGTAATCCCCGGCCTATTTCTACTGAGTTTGGGTGTGCTCAATACAGTGATCGCATTCGCCATAGGCTTGTTCGGATATCAGAAGGGCGACGAGATCAATTCCTACGACGGGCTTGTGTATCTGACAACTCTTTTTTGGATGCAGGCAAGTTTTCTTCTCTGGCTTGTGATCTTTCGCCAAAGATCTATCAAGCTGGCCTACGTGCCGATAATGGCATTGTTAGCGATAACAAGTCTCAGTAAAGCGGTTTTCGCTGGAAATCGCGGGAGTGTCGTTCAGATATTCGCTGTGATCGCCCTCGCTTACATCCTTTCGGGGAGGAGATTTAGCTTTAAACAGGGTGCGCTCGCAGGGATCATCCTGTCAATAGGCCTGATGATCGGAATGATCTACGGTACGACGTTTCGCAATGTCAAGGGAACCGAAGCACAGCAGAGCGCCGGACAATATGCAGAAAACGTGCTTCATACCTTTGACCGTGTAGGCCGCGGCGATACATGGGAGAGTATTCAGTTTGGTTTTGCGAGCCTGACGGAACGCGTCGACATCTTGAGTACACTTGCAGTCGTCGTGTCGAACTACGAACAGCTTGCTCCTTATGAGGAGGCCTATGGCATCGACAATAACATCTGGATCGAAACGACGACATTCTTCATTCCGCGCGTGATCTGGAATGAGAAACCGTCGGTTTCCGATGCCCGGCGCTTTAGTGACCTGTATTTCAACTTTGATGAGTCGTCCTTTGGGATTACGGTTGTCGGCGATTTGCTTCGCAACTTTGGGGTCATTGGCATCCCATTGGGCATGTTGATCCTTGGGTTGATCCTGCGGGTATTGTATGATGCCCTGATCCAAGGGCATCCGATGGTCATCTGGCGACAGACGGTCTATTTTATGCTGCTGACGACGGTGTCCTATGAGGGCTTCTACGGAACGATAATACCGGCGCTTTTTAAGGTTGGACTAACCGCGGTCGTAGGGATTGTGATCGTGACTTTCATTGCGAAGAAAGCAGATCGCTTCTCGAGCTTGCCTTCTTGACGTTCGCACGCATGCTTGTTTTTACAAATGGCTGTTTTGACCTCATCCATCCGGGGCATGTTGACCTCCTGGAACGTGCTCGCGCGCTTGGCGACCGACTTATCGTTGGTATAAACAGCGACCGATCAGTCAGGACCATTAAGGGAACCGCCCGGCCGCTTCAGGACCAAGACTCAAGAAAAGCCGTCCTGCTCGGGCTGCGTTCGGTTGACGAGGTAATGATCTTCGACGAACTTACTCCCGAACGCCTTATCTCTGAGCTTCGACCTGATGTACTCGTAAAGGGTGGTGACTGGCAGGTTGGTGAGATTGTCGGGGCCGACCTCGTGAGGTCGTACGGCGGCACAGTCTTGGCGCTGCCACTTAACGGCGCATACTCTACTAGTAAGATCATCCATCGGGAGAACAATGAGCCTGCACGGGTAGCAACTCCTGGGACCGACGGGTCATTGCTCGAGCACATTGATGTAATTCAGAGGCTCTCGCTTGAATGTCGAACAGCCATCGCTGACTCCGCTGAACTGATATGTGGGACGATCGAGAGCGGCGGAAAGCTGCTCATTTGCGGTAACGGCGGAAGCGCGGCCGACGCACAACACATCGCGGCCGAACTCTCCGGCCGCTATGAGTGCGACCGGCGAGCGTTGCCGGCCATAGCCCTCACGACCGATACGTCGGCGCTGACAGCGGTCTCTAATGATTTTGGTTTTGATCGAGTTTTTGCGCGACAAATCG
>CAZMQR010000099.1:0-7984 GCA_964568325.1 uncultured Chloracidobacterium sp.
GCACTCAGATTCGGTGCAAACGCCGTCGGCCGCCAAACGGTAGTGTCCGTCTTATTGTCACCATCATAGTCACCCCGCGTGTACAAAGGCGTCGGCGACGCACTCGGACTCGGAGAAGGACTCGGAGTTGGAGTTGGAGTCGGGGTTGGAGTCGGTGTTGGTGTCGGCGTTGGTGTTGGCGTCGGTGTCGGCGTCGGATTTCCGACCTGACACGAATAATCTGCAGATTCAAATGTGATCGACCAGCCACCGGCCATATCGCCAACATTGCCCGCCGCATCGTCCACGACAAATAGATTCCAGGTGCCGTTCAGGCTCGCGCTATTCGTGCCGTAAACGGATGCAAATGTGGCCGAACCGCCTGGAGCAGGCAACTGATACAACGGCGGCGGGGCCGGGCCCGGAAATGTGTCCTGGCCGGCATCCGCCGTCGGGCGGTAGTCACCCGATGTGATAGCGGAAGGAATAGGCGTCAGAGCCGCATCGAATAGATTCAGGTTCACATTCGTGACGAGGTTTGGCCCGCCCTGATCCGACATGATCGTCATCTTCTTGTTACCGGGGCCGACCAATAGCACGTCCATGTCCGCCGGTGTCGTATGCGAAAGCTGGCTGAAATTGACCTTGATCGTCCGCGTCCCTGTCAGGCCCGAAACGGAAATGCCGCTCGGATAGACCGATGCAGGGCCGTTAGTAGTTGTCGGGGCTCCGCCGGGAATGGTGATCGCGGCGGTATTCGAGAATGTGACAGGTGCCTCGGGCACACCCAGTCTGAAGGTCTGCGTAAACGGTATCTGCGTCCCCGCATCACTGGTGATATTGATCGTGACCGATTCGAGGCTGCCGCATGGCGACGCTCCCGGCACCGTATATGGCACGCCCTGCTGCACGGTCGCTCCCGCGGCGATCGTCCCGTAATTGACACTGCCGCCGCCCGGCACGCTAACCGTGACATTCGTGAGTTGCGCCGCCGTGGGATTCTTTACGGAAATGTTAAGAAGCACGTTCTCGCCCGGCTCAGGATAGCCGTCATTATCGCCGGGGACGTCACTGACCGAGAACGGCAGGACATAGGTCGCATTAGGACGTATAAATGACTCAGTCATAGCAGAGCCGGTATCGGTTGCGGCAAAGCCCAGCCCGCGAATTCGAAATCCTTCACGAAAATCCGCCGCATCAGCCTCAGCCTCAGGGCCGATGGACGATGCCAGAGCGGCCGAGATGATCGCGTCACGCTCCTGGACAAATGTCGGATTGAGCGGCGCGAGTTTCATGCCGTCGGTCACAAACTGGATCTGACGCCGATTACCAGTATCGAATCCAAGCCGAGCGATAAACAGTGCCCGAGCCTCAAACAGCAGCGACGCCCAAACCTCGCCCTGATTGTGCACTTCGGTGCATGCGTTACCGGCGAATGGCGGCGACGCCGGATAGGCGCCGTCGTTTATCACGCAAGGCGTGTTGACATCGCCGGCCGTGAGCGGATTGAACGGCCGATTGTTCGGTCCACCTCTGGATGACAACAGCGCATACGGAAATCGCCGGATGCCATAGTACGAATTCGTAGATCCTAAGCCGAAAACGCCAAATGTCGTGTATGACGCTGCCGCATACACGCCGCTCGCCGGATCAGTCGCCTCGGACAAGCCCGTGAGCCCGAAGAAGTCGCCCCAGCCCTCGCCCATTCCGCGAGCGCGTTCTGTGCCGAGGCCGCCGGCGTTGCCGTGCAGGCGATTTGATACGCCGTGCGCCAGTTCGTGAACGACGATCTCGGTGTCAAGCGAACCGTCGCGCGCCGGAACCTGCGTAAACACGTACATCCGCATTCGTCCGCGGCCACCGTCTGACGGTGTCATAAAGTTTGCGTTGTTGGTGCCCGCAAAGTCCTGCGCCTGCGCCCTGATCCTGTCGAATCCAATCCCGCCGCGCCCAAAATTGTCGTGCTGAAAGTTTCGTGCCGCCTCGGTAAAGCCAAGCTGATACAGGTAATCGTGAAATCTGTTGGTCGTGTAGAAAAGCTGTGTTACCGCTCCTGAGCGTGAATTAGCCGTTGTGAGGTCGTCCGGTGGCGGCGGCATTCCGGGAGGCGGATTGAATGCGAAATTGAAAACTCGGTCAACGCCCGGCTGAGGTGCATCGACATCGTCCGGAGCCACAATATTCAAGCCGGCTTCGACCGCGTTTCCGTCGGTCCAGCCACACGTCGGGCAACCCGACGGGCCGGTGCTGTCGGTGATCCAGCCGAGATTATTGAATGAAAGCGCGCCTTCGTTGCCGATCAGCGTTCGGTTGACGCGGGCGATCTGAACGCCCTGGACGCCGCTCGGCGATGTCGGGCCCGGCGTTATCGGATTTGGGTTCTCCGAGATGTCCATAGGCGAATTCGGATTAGCATAGACATTGTAGGTCGCCGGCTGCGTCTGGTCGTTGACGAGATTCTTCCGCCACAGCATCGTGCCCGTCTCGGCGTCAACGATCACATAATAGGCCGCCGCACCCTTATCGATAAACACACGCCAGGCGGCACGCGCGACGCCCGGCTCGGTCGCGAAATAGAATTTTTCGGCTGCGGGAGCGAAATCACCGGTGCCGAAGTACGTTGCCTTGTCCGTGCTCCGAGCCTCATCGACGACCATCTCGGAAGTTTTGATCTGATAATCTATGTGGCCGGCAGCCGCCCTCAATGCGGCCGACGCATCGCCGAAGTCCGTTGCTACGCGTGCCTGATCAAGGCCCGGCGCGAGATTATTGATGACGCGAAACATCCGGCCGCCCTTGCCAAAACCGGCCTTGATCTCGCCGCGAAAGACGGGGATATCATTAACGAACTGTTCGAGATAAGCGAACGAAAGATCGCCGTTAGGGTTCGTGTAATCGGCCGTCACCTTGAGTTCGGCCGCCTGCCGGTCGGTCACGCCAATAAGACCCTTGTTCTGTTGAATAAAGCTGCGCAAAGCGTCTGAACGCGAACCGCCCGATCGCTCGGCCAAGTATGCGAGACTGTCCGTCCATACGCTCGTGGCAATGACCTCAGGCGTGCGGATGTCCTGGTTGTATTCCACCACCAGCTTCGGCACACGTGCCTTGAGTTCGCCTTCGGCCCGGACAAAACCGTCACGAATGTCCGCAACGCGCGCGGCGCCAACAGCCGAATCGGCCCTCGCCTCGGCAAGAAAACCCAACGCCGTCGCGCTTGCGTCGCTGCGGATGTCGTAATACGGCAGTTCCGGCTCGTGGCTGACGGTTCGTGCGAACAGGCCCGCCCCGCCAGTTCCGGCGGCGTTAGCGAACTTGAACGGCAAAGCAATCGCGCCCGTAATGAGGGCAAGCAGCCCCAGCGTCAAACAAACACTACGGCCGGCGGTAGAACGGTTCTCTTTTCTCATTATTTGTTCCTCAGGGATCCCGACCCTCGCACACGACCATCGCTCGCGTTTAGCAAACGCGGCGACAGGACTACCGGCGAGTGTCAACTTAGAAAAGTCTCATTTTAGACGAGTCCGGGCAATTTCGCCAACCTGAGCCGAGGTGGTTTACATTAGCGCCGTTCGGTGGTTCAATTGGGACGTAGCGAGTTTTTGAAATTTTCGGCCCGCGGCTTCCACAGCATCGCGGCCCGCACCTGAAAGAGATGCCGCGAAGGAAGTTTCGACACACACGCCCCGCCGCAAGCGACCATACCTTTCAGGAATACCTGCATAACCAGCCGCTGCAATCGACGACACGCACGGAACTGCTCCGCCTGATCCGCGGCGGCGAAGACACGTATCTGGAGCTAAAGGTAAAACTCTCAAATCCCGAACGCATAACGCAGGGCATCGTCGCCTTGGCAAATACCGACGGCGGAACGATCATATTTGGCGTCAACGACCAGCTTAGGATCGAGGGCGTCAGCAATCCTGAATGGGTCGTTCAGGAACTCTCGCGAATCTGTCGCGACGAGGTCACGCCGCCGCTCGTGCCGATGATCGACACGATCGCTTTTGACAGCGGCAAGCGGATCGTTGCCCTCGATGTGGACGGCCGTCGGCGGCCATATCGGACGCGCGACGGGCGATTCTATATGCGGTTTGGCGCGGAAAAGCGCGAGGTCGCTCGCGAAGAGCTGTCGGCGTGGCTCGACGAATTGAGGCCGCTTGGCTTTGAGAATATCCCGATGCAAACCGCGACCGAAGAGGATTTTGACGACGCTCTGCTATGGTCGTTCGCGAACGCTTTTGACGCCGAGGCGCCGAACCGAACACTTTATTCTACGAGTGATTTTCTGCGAAAGGACCTGATGCTCGCCGTCGGCCAGGGTGACGAATTCTTCCCGACCGTGGCGGCGTTGCTGCTGTTTGGCAAGAATGAACGAGTGGCCGAGTTGCTGCCGCGCTCAAATGTGACGATCGCCCGCTTTTCGGGTGAGAATGGCTCGGCGCAGCTCATCGAGGCAATCGAGGCCAAGGGCAATCTGCTGACTCAATATGAGACTGTGATCGAATTCGCAATGCGCTACGTCGATCTCGACAAGGATCCGCCAAAACGCAAGCTCGCGCTCGTCGGCGATCCGGTCGCAAAGCCGCGCGGACGCTATCATCGTTACTCCGTCGTCGAGGCGATCATCAACGCCCTGATGCACCGCGACCTTGCATTGCGCGAGATCCGCACGCGGATCAATATTTATGACAATGCGATCGAGATCATCAACCCCCGCCGCACTACCGGCTTTTCGCCGCCGGCATCGCGGGCGATACGCTATGGCATCACACAGCGCCTAAATCCGCAGACCGCGGCGATATTCACGCGGCGCGAATACGGCGTCAGTGTTCCTCACGGCGGCCTGCCTATGGTGCTGAAACAGTCGCTTCGCTTTTCCGGCCGCAAACCCGAGATCTATATCGCGAACGACGAGTTCAAGCTCAAGATATACGCCATCTAGCTGTCTTTGTCACCGCCGTCAACGCACTGTGATTGATAGGCCGAACCGGAGGGCCTCGATCATCGACGGGCGAATGGCAAAAAACCGAAAAACGACGGCCAACAGGAAAGTAACGGCAGCGATCTCGGCCCGCGCGGCGGCTCTGATGTCGCTCGGTGTGGCTGTCATTTACTATCTCTCGAATCCGAAACCGCAGAATCATTACGACTACACGTTTCGCGTCGCCGCGAATTTTCTCAGCGGCCGCATCGCTTTCACCGAGCCGCAGCCGTCGTGGCTGAACGAATTTGTCCCGTTCGAGGGATTCTATTATTCGGTCTTCCCTCTTGGCGGTGTCCTGTCGATGCTGCCGTTTGCTCTGCTGAAAAAGCTCGGAATGATCTCGGACATGCCCGGTATGCTCATCGCGGCCCTGCAGGCAGGCATCATTTGCTGGTTCCTGCTCAGGATCGCATCGAAATACGACGTCTCGCCCGCACGACAGTTCGTCCAGACGGCGTCGATCCTGTTCGGCACCTTCATGTGGACGAACCTTACATTCGGCAGCGCCTGGCAGCTTGCACTCGGCTTTGCTGTCGTAGGTGAACTCGGTGCGATCTACTTCACGATCTACGAGCGGCGGCCTTTGCTGGCGGGCTTTTTCTTTGCTCTGGCGTTTGGGAATCGGACAGAAATACTGCTGACCGCTCCGATTCTAATGTTCCTTCTGTTACGGCCATCCGGGCCGGAACGGGACGCGCGGGAACCTCTGGTTTCGTTTCGTTCCGCTGTGGCACCATTAGCCCGATTCTGTGCCGTGCCGGTGATCCTGGGCGTCGCGACCTTGCTCTACAATTACTTCCGTTTTCATTCATTCACAGATTTCGGTTATTCACGCATTCCCGGCGTGCTCAACGAACCCTGGTATAACGAGGGCATCTTCTCGTGGTCATACATACCGAGACAGGCATGGGAAATGCTCTTTAGATCATGGGAGCCGTGGCCGGCCTTCCCGTATCTTGGCCCGAACGGCTTTAGTGCCACGATCATCTGGAGCAGCCCGTTCCTGCTGTTCCTGTTTCGCTCAGACGTTCCCCGACGGCTGCAGCAAGCGTATCGTCGCATCCGCAGCCGCATAAGAACGAGAACAGAAATCGCTGCTTTTCCGTCACTCTATTCGATCTTCTCGTTCCGTTCACTAAGGCGCGATCGCGGCCTGAAATACGCGGCGTGGCTGGCGATATGCATACTCACGGCTCTATTGTGGACTCACGGCAATTCGGGCGGCTGGCAGTTTGGCTACCGATACGCGATGGTGATATTGCCGTGGGCATTCCTGATACTCCTCGAATGGGCCCCGCGCCGTTTCCCAATAATCGAAGCTACGGCGATCGGATTTTCGTTCGCCGCCAACGCATACGCTACATGGCTCTACAACTGGACGACCTACATGAAGCCGTAACTATTCAATATTCCCGGCGGTTGCGATAGAATGATGCCTGCCCGCGCGAATAATGGCAGCATCGCAAAAAGAACTCATCTCGGTCGTAATGCCCGTCTATGGCGAAGCTTCGCACATCGGCGAAGTGATCGCCGACGTTCGCACTCGGCTTGAAGAATTCGGCGAGAACTTTGAATTCGTCCTGATCGATGACGGCTCGCCCGACAAGACATGGTCGGTGCTGGAAGAAGAGTCGGCTAAGCATCCGATGCTCCGGGCGGCCCGCCTGAGCCGCAACTTTGGCAAAGAGCTTGCCCTGACCGCCGGCCTCGACCTGGCTCGTGGCGACGCGGTCATAGTAATGGACGCCGACGGCCAACATCCGCCGTCGCTGCTGCCCGAAATGCTGCGCGTATGGCGCGAAAACGGCGTTGACATCGTCGAGGCCGTGAAAAGCGATCGCGGTAAAGAGACCATCTTCAGCAAGCTCGGTGCGGGCCTTTTTTACTCGATCTGGAGCCGCTTTTCGGGCTTCGACATTCGCGGAGCATCCGATTTCAAACTCCTCAACCGCCGCGCCGTCGATGCCTATCTCCAGTTGGACGAGCGCAATGTCTTTTTCCGCGGCATGACCGCATGGATAGGATTTCAACGCTCCCAGATCCCCTTCGAGGTCGCCTCTCGCGCCGGTGGCAGGTCGAACTGGTCGATTTTCAAAAAGCTGCGGCTCGCAGTCAATGGAATTTCCGGCTTTTCGTCGATACCATTGCAGCTAGTCACGTTCGTCGGGATCGCGTTTCTTGCCTTTTCGCTTATATTTGGCGTTTATACGCTCGTCCTGCAGTTGACCGGCCATTCGGTCAGTGGTTTTGCCACTGTCATCCTCTTGCTGTTGATAATCGGCAGCCTGCTGATGATCAGCCTCGGCATTATCGGCATTTACCTCGCAAGGATCTATGACGAGATCAAACGCCGCCCACGATATCTAGTCTCAAGAACGATCGACCCTAAAGAATGAGCGTCCTAGAGAAGTTCCCCAAAACAAGGCCCCCGCTGCCGCCTGAATTTCAGGAGATATACGCCGCGCAATACAAGGAGAACCGCGACGGCGGATCGACCGCTTCCGGACTCGCCCAAAAGCTCGAGAGCTGGATGCATCGAAAGGTCGCGGCCGACGCCGGGCCCGATTTCGCGGGCTCGACCCTCGAGATCGGTGCGGGCACCCTTAACCAGCTCAAATACGAAAACCACCGCGGGCTCTACGACATCGTTGAGCCATTTAGCCAACTATACGACGGCTCACCTGACCTTAACCGCGTAAATGCTGTATATTCAGATATTTCCGAGATCCCTGAAGGCACGCGCTACGACCGCATCATTTCGGTGGCAACTTTCGAGCACATCTGCGACCTTCCCGCCGTGATCGCTCGCTGCGGCCTGTTGCTCAACGAAAGCGGCAGCCTCCGCTGCGGAATTCCCAGCGAGGGCACGATCCTCTGGAAGCTCGGCTACACAATGACGACGGGCCTCGAATTCAAACGCAAATACGGCCTCGACTACGAGGTCCTGATGCGACATGAACACGTCAACACGGCCAAAGAGATCGAGGCGGTGCTACGGCACTTCTTCGCGGACGTCCGCGG
>CAZMQR010000100.1:0-7979 GCA_964568325.1 uncultured Chloracidobacterium sp.
ACAAGTAACAAGTGGCGGAGGTCGTCACTTGTTACGGTTTACTGTTTACGGTTTACTGGTAAAGGATGCACATCATCGGGATCGAGCTTGAGAACATCAAATCCCACGCGAGGTCGAGCTTTCGATTTGAGCGCGGCACGACGGCCATTACAGGTGAGAATGGCGCGGGCAAGACGACCCTGATCGAAGCGATCGCTTGGGTCCTCTTCGACCTGCTTGAGTACAAGAAAGAGGATTTCCTGCGTCGCGGTACGAAAAAGGGACATGTGTCCGTCACCATCGAAAGCGGCCTTGACGAGCGGGAGTATGTCGTCACCCGCGATACGGGCACCGGCTATTATGTGACCGATCCGCGGCTGCAGCGACGCATTGCCGACAAGAAGGACGAGGTCACCCGCTTTCTGTGGCAGCATCTGGGACTCGAGCCGGGAACCGATCTCAGGTCGTTGTTTCGTCAGGCTATCGGCGTGCCGCAGGGGACGCTTACGGCCATTTTTCTTGAAGGGGCGACCGAGCGGAAGACCGCGTTTGACAAACTGCTGAAGGTCGAGGAATATCGCCAGGCGGCCGAAAAACTCCGTGAAACATCGCGGCACGTCGATCTGCAGATCAGCGATATCCGCGAGAATGTTGCACGTGCTGAGGGCGAACTATCTCGCTCCGAGACGGTCGAGACCGAACACGCAGAGGTCGCGGAGCAGGCTGCAAGGCTGGCCGACGAGATAGAGCCGCTTGCCGACGATCTGGCCGCAAGGCAGCAGAGAGTAAAGGGCCTGGACGAACTGGAACGCCGCGTATCCGGGCTTACCTCGTCGATCGAGCGAAGCCGGAGTGAAAAAGAGAAGTCTGAGCTACTGCTTACCCAGGCCGAACAGGCATTGGGCAAGGCAATCGAGGCGTCAGCAACGCTTGGAGAGGCCAGGGCGGGACATGAACGGCATCTGGCAACGCTTGACCGCGCAAAGGACCTCGAACGCCAACGATCCGAGCGCGACCGTTTCCGCGGTGAATCAACTCAGATCGCTGCGGCTATCGCAAATGTTAAGGCAGATCAAAAAAGACTCAGCGACGACCTCAAGAAGATACAAGATGCCCGGGCCGAGATCGAGAAGCTCAAGCAAAGTGCTGTAGAGCAGGCCGGTATCGAGAAAGAGATCACCGGGCTTCGCGAACTCGTAACCAATGCCCGCAATGCCGATGAACGTATCCGCAGCATCGAGCGGGAGCTCGAGAGGATGCGGGAGAAATTCCGTGAGAACCAGAAGAAGATCCGTGACGCCGAGGAGAAAACTGCCGTGGCGGCGGACGTCTCTAAGCTGGAAAAGCGGGAATCTGAGATCGTTACCGAGATCGCGGCACTGCAGGCGGGCCTGGAGCGTGACCGAAAATTCCAGAGTGAGATCAAGGACGGATTTTGCCCGATCCTGTCGCAAAAATGCCTCAATCTAAAGGATGGCGAGACCCTTGAGGGATTTCTGTCGAGCCAGTTCGAAGACCTGACAGGGCGTATCTCCGCGCTCGACACTGAGCGGCAAGGCGTTTCCGGCGAACTCGCAAGGGCCCGCGAGGGGCAGCAATTGATGGCGGCCCTTGAGACATTTAGACAACGCGAGACGGAGCTTACAGATGAGGGTAAGGAACTGACGGCGAAGAGGGCAACGCTGGTCGGTGAGAGGCAGCGGCTCGGCGAGAGTGAGCAGCGGATAGCAGAACTCGACGCGAGGTTGAAAACCCTGGCCGACCCGGCGGCCCGTATTCGTGTGCTCGAGCGTGAGGTTGACCGAGAGCGCGACCTGCAGACTGGCCTCGGTGACATCGAGGGCAACCTGGAACGGCTTGAGAGTGACCGTAAACAGATCGACGAAAGGCTCGACGAGTTTAAGGATCTTGACGAGCACTGGGCCAAGCTGTCGATGGAGCGAGATGAAACGGCGGAGGCCCATCGGCTGTTTATCGCGAACGAGGCTGAGGCGGGAGCGTTGGACAAGCGAACGGCAGATGCCGACGCGGCGAGGTCGGCTTTGGCCGCAGCAACGGCCGCGGTCGAGGCCGCGGAACGTGAATTGGCGGCTGTCGGGATAGATTACGATGCCGAACTGCACCAAAACGAGCGCAATGCGTTGATCGGCGTCGAACGACGTGTGGCTGAGATGCGTGCCACGCACGAGGCAGCAAGGCGACGGGCCGAGCAATTGACGGCCGAGATTTCTCGATTTAGCCAACTCAGGAAGTCTCTTGCGGGCGAATTCAAGCAGAAAGAGAAACTCGAAAAGGTCGCCGAGGCGACGACGTTCATCCGCGACACGCTCAAAGAGGCCGCACCGCGTGTGGCCCGAAACTATGTCTATCACGTCTCGCTTGAGGCGAATCTGCTGTTTCGCGAGATCACCGGCAACGCCGAGCGGTCGCTTGAATGGGGCGAAGATTACGCGATAATGCTTGAGGAAGCCGGCCACCGTCGGCCCTTCGTGAGCCTGTCGGGCGGTGAGCAAATGGCGGCGGCGTTGTCGGTGAGGCTCGCATTATTGAAGCAGTTGACCGACATTCGCATCGCGTTCTTTGACGAGCCGACGGCGAATATGGACGCCGAACGCCGCGAGAACCTGGCGATGCAGATCAGCCGGATAACGAACTTTGACCAGCTGTTTGTTATCTCGCATGACGAGACGTTCGACAATTTTGTCGATAGCGTGATCACCATCGAACGCGAGAAGCGAACAGGATGAACAGGATAGGCAGGATTCGGAGTTACAGCAAAACAATCCCGCTTTATCCGGTCCATCCTGTTTGAATGCAGTTATGAAGGAAGTGACTATCGTCTGTGACGGGTCGAGCCTGGGCAATGGCAAGGGAAATGCGCGTGCCGCGGCTGTTGCGTTGCTGGGCTTTAAGGGCCTCTGGAAGGCCGTAGGCGAATACCTCGGCAATGCGACCAATCAACAGGCGGAGATCGCAGCGGCGGCGGTAGGACTGGAGAATTTGAAGGAGCCGTGCCGTGTGCATCTGATCTCGGATTCACGGTACGTGGTCGAGACGATGGGCGGGACGTGGAAGAAAAAAACCAACCACGACTGGTGGCGGCGACTCGAAAAGGCTGCTTCGCGGCATCAAATAGACTGGGAATGGACCCGCGGCCACGCCGGGCACGAGATACAAGAGGCAGCGGATGACCTGGCACGTCGGATCGCGGCGTTAGGTTCGGTTGATGCGATCATGCTGGACGACACGGCCGCCGATCTCGGCGTGAAAGAGATTTAACCGCGAAATACGCGAAAAGACCTAAATAAAGACACCTGCTATCGGATGGTAAGGCTTTTCTTAAGAGCATATATTTTTTTCGCTATTTTCGCGTTTTTCGCGGTTCCTTCGTCCGCGCAGTTGCGTTCGTCGGCGGGGTGGCAGTGGCAGAATCCGTTGCCGCAGGGCAATCCGCTCTATTCGATCAGTTTTTCCGCGGATAAGGAGCACGGGCTGGCCGTCGGGTCAGATGCAACCGTGCTCGGCACCGTCGACGGCGGGTTCAAGTGGCGGCGACAAACGGTGCCAACAGATACGGCGTTGGCGGGCGTATTTGTCAGGGACAAATTGAGTGCGTTCCTTGTTGGCGCACGCGGCACGGTGCTGACGACGATCAACGGAGGCAAGGATTGGACTGTCGTTCCGGTCGAGACGCGCGATCATCTGTCCGCGGTCACTTTTTCTGGGGCTGACCGCCAAACAGGCTGGATCACCGGAACCTACGGCCGGCTCCTCAAGAGCCGCGACGGTGGCGTGACGTGGAAGGTATTGGCCTCGGGCACGGAACAGCAACTGCTAAATATCGATGCCTTTGATGTTGATCGAGCCGTTGCGGTAGGGATGAACGGTGCCGTGTTGACGACGGTTGACGGCGGGGCTGCGTGGAGGAAGTCCGACCCGTGTGCGGGGACGACCGTTACTGATGGCGCTTTCCTGAGCCCGACCACGGTAATCGTTGCGGGCGTCGGCGGTTGCGTTGCCCTGAGCGAGAACGCGGGCGAGACTTGGGCAAGAGTCGATATCTTTAGCCGCAGCGACCTTTTGTCGATGAGCTTTTCCGACAGTCTGAATGGGACGATGAGCGATACGAACGGTCTGGTCTGGCTGACAGGTGACGGCGGGCGTTCGTGGCTGCCGTTCAACGTCCGCACGAATCCGAAACTTGTCGCTGTCACGATGGCGGATCGATTCACCGGCTGGGCTGTCGGTGATAACGGGCTGATACTTCGCACCGACGATGCCGGCGTAAGCTGGCAGCGTCTGAGCGAAGGCGGGCGTGAGGACGTCAACGATATCACGTTCCTCGACAATGAGATCGGCGTGGCGGCGGGTTCGAACGGCCGAGTGTGGCTGACGAACGACGCGGGCCGCGACTGGCAGGCGGTATTTACCGATACGCAGGCCGGGCTCAATGACATCTCATTCTTTGACGGTGATAGAGGCTGGATCGTCGGCGACGGTGGGACGGTCCTGCGGACCATCAACGGCGGCGCTAGCTGGGGCAAAGGTATTACAAGCATCACTGAGGATCTGATGGGCGTGTATTTTGTCTCTGACAAGATCGGATTTGCGGTCGGGGCGAACGGGATGATCCTCAGGTCAGATTCGGCGGGAGCGTATTGGGAACAGTTCGAGTCGGGCACACGGCAATGGCTCGAGGATGTGCAGTTTTTTGACGACAAACGCGGAGTCGTTGTTGGCGACGGCGGCACGATCCTTAGAACATCGGACGGCGCGATGACGTGGGAAAAGGTCAAGACGAATGTTCGTGAAAACCTATATGCCGTAAGCTTTTACGATGACATGAACGGATTCGCGGTCGGCTCCGGCGGCATAACGCTTAGGACGACGGACGGTGGTGCAACATGGGCTGACGAAGAGTCTGCCCTCACCAATAATCTATTCGCGATTCAGGCCTTTGGGCCGACAAGTGCTATTGCCGTTGGCGAACTCGGGACCGTTTTGATAACCGAAGATGGCGGCAAGACATGGCAGGTGCAGCCAGGGCCAACAAGTAAGGTGCTGCAGACGGTCGTTTATCGCGGCGGCAATCGCCTCTGGGTAGGCGGCCGCGGCGGGACCATGCTCAAACGGATCGATCCGCTCAGCCCCAGATCCGTCTCCGTCCCGCTTGGGCCGCCGTCGCTGCGAACCTCACCGCGCGCCAAACCAAAGGCGCGCCAACCGCTCGTGACGATCACAGACGACGGCGACATTCCGCTCGCCGCACCGCCCGTTAAGAAGCCGGAAAAGAAACAATAACGGCGATCCATTCTCGTTTGCGGCGAATTTCAAATTTAAGATCTGAAATTTCAGATAGGGCATTTGTTATCAAAAACTCTTGTTCGGCGAGGATGCCGGAGAGGAGCAGATAGCGTTGCGCCTTTTCGAGAAGGAGCGACAGCATCGGTGAGATCACGTCGAGTGTTAGATTGGCGCAGACGAAGTCGGCCGGTGGCGTGGCGTTCTCTATTGAGCCGTCGAAGAAAGTGATCTGATCAGCGACGCCGTTGAGCGACGCGTTTTCGCGGGCGATCTTAACGGAATCATTGTCGGTGTCGCAAACAGTGATGTCGGTGCCACCGAGTTTTGCGGCGGCGATGGCGAGGATGCCTGTGCCGGTGCCGACGTCGAGCATTGACTGGTCTGGCGTGTAGATGTCGCTGATCGCTTCAAGGCAGAGCCGCGTCGTCTCATGCGTGCCCGTGCCAAACGCCATGTTTGGATCGATGCGGATCAGTGATCGACTGCCTACATCAGGATCGAGCCAGGGCGGCGAGACGATGAATCGGCCCGCTTCGGTCGGCTGCCAGTGACGTTTCCACTCGCCCAGCCAGTCGGCATTCTCGACCGTTCTCATCGCGACCTGATGGATGACCTTTGTCGGGATACTATGAACGGCGAGCATCGCATCAAGAATGAGGCGAACATCCGTCAGGCCCGGCATCTCCGAGCAAAAACCTGTTACGACGACCGCTTCATCAGAGTGCTTCCGGAGGCTGTCGAGCGACGTGCCGAGGTCAGACACAGCGGCCAATGCCTCTTCTACCGCAGTTGCGGCCTCGGGCGACACGGTCACGTCGACAGCAAACCACGTCTCATGCGTCATTCGCGGACTCCTATTTCATCGAGGTCTCGTTCGCGGTTGCGCCAGTCCTCGACGACCTTTACGAAGAGCTTAAGGAAGACCTGTCTGCCGACAAGCTGTTCGATCTGAGCACGTGCCCGCGTTCCGATGTCGCGGATGCGTGAGCCTTGCTTGCCGACGATTATCTTTTTCTGTGAAGGCCGCTCGACGTATATCGCACAAAAAATGCGGACGAGGTCAGGGTCGCTCTCGTCCCACAGCTCGGGCACGACGGCGGTCACGTAAGGGATCTCCTCGCCTGTAGTGCCGAGTATCTGCTCGCGGACCATTTCGGCGGCGATGGAGCGTATCGGCTGGTCAGTCAGTTCGTCGTCAGCAAAGATCGGTTCCCGTTCGGGAAGGTATTTGACGATCTCAGCGAGGAGTGTATCGATAGCGTCGCCCTTGAGAGCCGAGAGCGGAATGATCTCCGCAAAATCGTACTCATTACGGTAAAGATCGATCAACGGCAAGAGAGCGGCCTTGTTAGCAAGCTTGTCCGTTTTATTGAGGACGAGGACGGCCGGCTTGCCGGCCCGTTTCACGAGGTCAAGGACAAAACGGTCGCCGTTGCCGGTCGAGACGCTTGCGTCTCGCATCAGGACGACAACATCGACCGACATCAACGCGTCGTGGACGGCCGACATCATCCGCCGATTCAGGAGATGGCCGGGCTTGTGAACGCCCGGTGTATCGACGAATATGATCTGCCCGTGATCAAGCGTGACGATGCCCTGAATGCGGTGACGCGTCGTTTGCGGCTTATTTGATACAGCAGCGATACGCTCGCCGACCAGGCGGTTGAGGAGCGTCGATTTGCCGGCGTTTGGCCGGCCGATGAGCGCGGCATAGCCGCTGCGAAATGGCTCGTCAGGCATCAATGAGACTTTAGCGAAATCGGCCGTGAGATGCTATTGCGGCTTAAGGAGCCGCTGTTTTGCCGCGAGGGCCTCGCGGAAGGCGCCGCCGGCGACATCGTTCAATTCGATGGCCCGGTCGTAGAGCTTAATTGCGTAATCGTTCTGGTTTTCAAACTCGTAGATCCGGCCAAGGGCGACATAAGCCAGCGAGAGCAGGGCCTTATCGGTGTCAGGCTTGGCGGTTCCGATGACATTGCTGTAGGCAGTCTTTGCTTCGAGCAAGGTCCGTGCCTGGGCTTCGGGGTCTGTGATCGCCTCGGTACGCAGACTAGCGACGCGGCCGATTGTGTAGTAAACACGGGGCTCGCGGGGAAAGTCAGTATTCAGGCGCTTTAGGTCATCTGCAGCTTTTGCATAGTCCTTTGCGTCGATCGTGTGCTGAATCGCCAAAAGCCGGGCCGTAACAGGATTTTCGACGGCGACCGTCCGTTCGTCCGGGTGGTTTTTACGTTCGTCACGGGCAGCCCGGGCTCGGCGCCTGGCCTCGGCGGTCGCGGCGACACGGCCCGATTCCTTTGAGGGATCAAACGATGCGATCATCTCGCGGAGCGATGCGGCAATGTCAAAACCCGAATCCTCCATGCCCTTGAGCTGCTCCGCAAAGTAGAATGACAGGACAGATCCTTTTTCGTAGTCCTCAAACAACAGCAAGGCGCTGTCATCCGCCATCGTTTGTTTGAACTTTTCAAGCTCGGCCGAAACGGCGCGTTTCTCGTCGTCAGTTTTCATCCGGCCGATCTTTTCGCGGGCCTGAGCGGTCGCGATCCTGACCTGTTCGAACTCCGCCTGGCGAATGTCGATAGCCGACACCAGCGACCGGGACACAGCGAGGAATACGTCCGGCGACAGTGATGGCAATGTCTTGCGACGCTCATCAAGCAGCGGTTTGACCCAATCGCGCATCGGAGCGATCT
>CAZMQR010000101.1:0-7953 GCA_964568325.1 uncultured Chloracidobacterium sp.
CGTCGGCCTGCCTGACGACGATGGTGGAGAAAAGATCGCTGCGCTTGTCGTGCCCGATTACGAGCACGACATCGCTCTTTCGCGAAGCGACGCTAACAAGCTGGTCGAGGAGCATTTCCGTGAGGTGTCGGCCGGCATTCCGTTCTTCAAACGTGTCAAGGTGCTGCACCTGACGCCTTTCGAACTGCCGCGAACAGCCACGAGAAAGGTCAAGCGGCCTGAGGTCGTTGAGATGCTCCAGAAGCTCGATGAACGGGCAAAGTCCAAGACCGACAAGATCGTTGAATCCAAGACGGACGACAACGCGCTGTGGATACGCAAGATCGTAGCGACCGTGTCGAGCCGGCCGCTAGGCGACGTGGCGATGGAGGACAGGCTGGCTGATCTCGGCTTTGATTCGCTGATGTTCGTTGAGCTGCAGGCGGCGGTCGAGGATGCCGGCGGCCGCGTGTTGTCGCCGGACACGCTCAATGAGGTGCAGTCTGTTCGCGAGTTATTGGCGGCCGTGCAGCGAGTGGACAGGTCAAAGAAACTCGCCGATGAGCCGCGCGTCGAGGAGAAAAAGGACGACGACGAGCTTTATGTTCCGGGTGTCGTCCGCCGCGTCGGGAACGCTGTGGTCGATCTGGCCCAGGACACGCTGTATTCGACGGTGCTCGACACGTCGATCGAGGGCGAATCGAACGTGCCGCAGCACGTCAATTTTATCGTCGCTCCGAACCACACGTCGCACCTCGACACGGGCCTTGTAAAACGTGCTCTTGGCAAGGACGTAGCCGAGCAGACCGTGGCGGTTGCGGCCGCCGATTACTGGTTCGATACCAAGTATAAGCGGGCGTATATGAACAATTTCACCACGCTTGTTCCGATCGAGCGCACGGGCAGCCTGCGGCAATCGCTCCGGCATGTGCTGCAGATCTTGAACGACGGCTACAACGCACTCATCTTTCCCGAGGGCGGCCGGCAAGAGAGCGGACAGATCGCGGAGTTCAAGCCGATCATCGGATATCTGGCCCTTAACCAAAAGATCGGCATTCTGCCTATCTACATATGGGGCACGTTTGACGCATTCCCAAAGGGCATGATAATTCCGCCTACGAGCAGCATCGGTGCGAAGATCGGCGCGAAGGTTGGGCGGTTCCTCGATTACGACGAACTGAAGAAGATGACCGAGGGCGTACCGAATACCGAGTCATACCGGCTCATCGCCGCCCGTGTGCAGCACGAGGTGGAGAACATGCGCGACGGGACGCGGCGAAAGTTTGATGTTGAATCACTGAGAAAACAATGGAAAGCCGAGCGACGCCGCTCACGCAAGCAGGAACCGATGATCGATGATTAAGAAAAGAATTTTAACGCAGAGGTCGCAGAGGACGCAGAGAAAGAATAAGAAATGGGCGATAGGTCGCGTGATGAATTGAACGAACTGAGTGGAAGGATTATCGAGTTTGCGATAGATGTCCATCGCGAACTTGGTCCCGGACTGCTTGAGAAGGCATATGAAGTGTGTTTGATGCACGAACTTGTTCGGCACGGCGTTAAGGTTTTTTCGCAGGTTGAATTACCGATTACTTACCAGGGGATCAAGCTGGAAACCGGCTATAGAATTGACCTTCTCGTAGATGACTCGATTATTGTTGAACTCAAGACGGTTGACAGGTTGATTCCAGTTCACGAAGCGCAGCTGTTGTCGTATTTGCGAATGAGTGACGTGCGGCTAGGGCTTCTCATCAATTTCAACGTCAAATTACTCAGAGACGGAATTCGACGAGTGGTGAATCGGTTCTAAAACCTCTGCGGTCTTCGCGGTCTCTGCGTTTAAGTTTTATGGCGAAGAAAACTGAAAAGAAGATCCTCATTACCGGCGGTGCCGGTTTTTTGGGGACGCATATCGTGCGGCAGATGCTGGATGCGGGTGTTAAGGACCTGCGCGTGATGGCGTCGCGGGTGCCGGCGTGGATGACCGATGCCGCGGTTGAGGCGAGCGAAGGTTCGGTCACGAATCGCGATGATGTGGCGAAAGCTGTAAAGAATGCCTCGGCGATCTTCCATCTTGCAGGCAAGGTCTCGCGTGATAACGACGATGCCGCGGCGATGAATCGGGTGCATCTTGAGGGCACTCGTCTGGTTTGTGAGGCGGCCAAAGAGGCGGGCGTCGGGACCATGATCCTGGCCTCGTCGAGCGGGACGATCGCGGTCAGCGAAACTGACGAGGTCGTTGACGAGACGTATCCGCAGCCGGTCGATATTATCTCGCGTTGGGCATATTACGCGTCAAAGTACTACCAGGAACGCACGGCCATCGAGAATTTTGACGGCAAGGGGAAGCGGCTCGTGATACTAAATCCGTCGCTGCTTCTTGGCCCCGATGACGGGCGGCTGTCATCGACAAAGCCCGTGCTCGATTTCCTCGGCCGAAAAATTCCGTATTGTCCGAGCGGCGGGCTAAATTTTGTCGATGCTCGCGACGCTGCGGCGGCATTCATCAGCGCATTAGAAAAGGGCAAACATCAGGAGAGATACCTGCTTGGTGCGGCGAATATGACCTTCGCACAGTTCTTTGGCCGCCTCGAACGTCTCTCAGGCGTTGCCGCGCCCGCAGTGAAAGTGCCAAAGAGGCTCGCGATGGCGGGCTCATCTATCATTAGTTCGGTCTATAAGAACTGGGGCCGAACCTCGCCCGTTGCACCCAACGAGGTCGAGCAGGCTGAACATTTTTGGTATTTCTCATCTGCAAAGGCTGAAGAAGAGCTTGGGTTTAGCCCTCGCGATCCGCAGGAAACTCTTCAGGACACCATCGAGTATCTTCGCCGAAATTTCTTGGGCGAAGGCGTCTTCAAATAAGCCGTTTAGTGGAACAAATAAAGCCGTAGGGCGTGAAATGGTTCGGTGCCGGACTTTGTCTTTGAACAAGGTCTTGTTGAAAATAGAATGAATGCGGGAAAGCGGACAGCGGCGAAAACTCAGCTTCGGGGGGCATACGCACGGCCATGCCTGAAGAGAAACTGTCCGATCACGCCCTGATCGAGAATATTCGCTCGGGCGACGATGACGCCTTTGGCGAACTGATGTCGCGATACCGCGGGCCGATCACGAACTACCTTTATCGCTTTTTGAACGATTATGAGGAAGCGGTCGATCTGGCCCAGGAAACATTCGTCAGAGTGTATTTCGCACTCGACCGTTACCACACGGGCTATGCGTTCTCGACGTATATCTATCGCATTGCGACGAACCTTGCGATCAGTGAGATCAGGCGGCGAAAGCGGCGACGGGTGTTGTCGCTTACCGGGCTTTTTCAGAGCGACGAAACGAGCGATGCTGAGTTTCAGCCGCCCGACAAGGCCAAACGTGCAGATGCGACGCTTGTCGATGATGAGCGGAGCGAGATGATCGGCCGGGCTATAGCGGCACTGCCAGAGAAGTACCGAGTGCCGGTCGTTCTGCGAGATATCGAGGGCCGTTCGTATGACGAGATCGCCCGAATATTAGAGCTCGGGCTCGGCACCACCAAATCGCGCATCAGCCGCGGGCGAGGATTGCTCAAAGAGAAACTTGAGCATTATTTCTAGATGGGACACGAAGAGAACAATTTTGACGAGGTAGGCAAGCTGCTGGGCACGCTTGCGAGGGTCGAGCCGCCGGGCGATTTCGACGCGCGCGTTAGGGCTCGCATCGCGGCCGGCAGGCCTGCGAGGTCAAGGTTTTTGCCTTTCGTCAGAATGGCTGTGCCGGCGGCTTTGCTGCTGGCGGTCGGCGGATACTTTGGCTATACATCGCTTTATGGCCCGGCTGATGTTCCGGCGGTCGCCGAGACGCGAGTCATTGCCGATCCACAACCGGCAGTCCCGGCGGATCCGGGTAACGATAAGGTCGCCGTCCGCCCGGACGAGATCGTCGCTCGTGCTCCGTCATCCAACGTCTCATCGTCACCGGCGCCGGTGAGAACGCCCGATACTATTCTTCCTCCGGAAGAGCCCGGTGGCGGATCACTCGATTTTAGCTTCCCAACCGCGCGACGGCGACTGCCTCGCGGACTCGATCCTGACCGCGTGATCACAAATTCGAACATTAGCTCTGACGCGAAGCTGTCAGCGGCAACCGTCCTGCGAATGCTAGGCGTGGCTGCGTCTTGCTCGGCCACAGGCTGCCGCGTAGGTTCTGTTTCGGCAAACAGCGTCGCCGGCAATTCGGGTGTCCGGCCGGGCGATGTGATCGAAGCCGTGGACGGGACGACACTCAACGAGAACGTTACCTTTAGCGGGCAGTTTTCGGCTGCGAATGTTCGTGTGCGGCGTAATGGCTCGACAATGACGATCTCGCTCAGGCCTTAAGGTTTTTGCGGCTGGCCCACGGCCGCGTCCTTCACCTCGGTCTGGAACTTACTGTATCCATAGGACTTAACGACCTGATTGACGTTGATCCCCTTGACTAGAAGGACTCGCACGGCGAGGTTTATCTCGGCCTCTGACGGCAGCCATATCTCACCGCCGACGCGCTCCTGGTCGAGGACGAACGAGGCTCCTTTCTTTAGTTTCGCCACAACGCCGCCGCCGACATTGAAGCTGTCGGCCAGCGACGCCTCAAGCCGCGCGACCTGCTTGTCTTCTACATCGATCCACATCACACCGGCCGTCTTGCCAAAAAACTTGAGCAGGCTCTTGGCATTTTTCATATCGAAATCCGGATTCGGCTCAAAGTCAAAGACGACGACATCACGCCCGCGAAATCGCTCGCGACGAGGATTTGTGAGCTTTGACGCACGCAGGACCTCAGCGATCGAGATGCGTCGTTCGTCCCTCGCCGTATCACCGCGAGTCTCACGGGCCTCATTCTTTGCGGCATCTTTCTCGATCGCGTCGATCCGTTTTTCTACGTCGCGGTCGGCATCGGCCTGATCCTTTGGGCTGAGCGGACGGCCGTTCTTTTCGATAAGGCGCGAGATACGGCGGCCCTTGTGGAACGACATCTGGAACGTTTCAGACTCGGTCTCGCGCAGCACGCCGTCTTTTCCGAGTTCACGCTTGATCACTTTCTGCGTGAATGAATAGCTGTCGAGCAGCGCCTCAACCCTGTCCTCGTTGGCTTGAACATCACTCAGCAGAGCGTGAATGTCGGGCAGCGGAGCGTCGCTGAGCACGGGAAAATCGAACTCTGTCCGAGCGATCGCCGCTTTAGTTTTGACCTCGTCAAGTTTGATCTCGTACGTCTCGCCGGCGGTAATTAGGCGGATCGCGAAAGGCCGTTTCACACGGCCGATACTGCGGTAGTCAGCGTACTCCGTAATATCGCCTGCGACCTCATCACGGACGGGCAGGCCCGTCGCTGCATCGAACCATAGCCTGAGAACAATGCCTTTGGGAGTAGTGATGACCACAATGTTTGCCGGTTTGTCGTTGACCGTGCCGACGCCTCCGGACGCGACTTTGGCCTTTTGCTGTTTGTAATTGAGCCACAGGCTGTTGCGATACACGGCGGCAGCCTGCATTGCGGTACTTGCTGTGCCGGTCAGCGTTCGCAGGCCCTCACGGGAATTGCGCGACCATGCTGAACGACCGTTGTAGCCGATCTCCGTCTCAAAACCTGCGATGTCATAACGCACGGTAAGCAGGTTTGGGAGAGAGGTTTTAGAAACGTACCGGCCCATCGCACCATCGCCAACGCGGGTGATCGTGCCGCTTTGGATGAGCGTGCGGACGGCTTGCATGGCCTTGCCGCCAAGGGCCTTCTCGGCTTGTTTTAGGACCTTCGCCGGTGACTGGGCCGCGGCAGTCGCCGCTGCCAGCATGCAGAATACAAAATGGATAAGGGCCTTTTGCATTGTTATAATCGAGCTACAGTTTCGCAGAAATGACCATTTTTATGAAAAGAGCCGCTTTTCTCACCGCCCTGATCTTGGTCGCGGGCCACAGCATCTTTGGGCAGACGCCGCTTGCCGCAGACTTGGTAGTCAAGAACGCAAACATCCGCACGATGGATGCGAAACGGACAGTCGTGCGGTCGATGGCGGTGCTCAACGGCAAGATCGTCGTCGTCGGGTCTGCCGCCGACACAGGCGCGCTCATCGGGCCAAAAACAACGGTCATTGACGCAAAAGGCAAGACGATCATTCCGGGCCTGAACGATGCACATCTGCATTTCATGGCTACGGGCGCGCAGCGGTCACAGATCGACCTTGGCAAGGGCGTAGCCAGCGCCGCTGAATTTGTAAGGCGGCTGAAGGAGTTCGCCGCCAAGCTGCCAAAGGGCCGCTGGATCGAGGGCGGGCGTTGGGACCATGAGAACTGGACGCCGGCCGAACTGCCGACCGCCGCGATGATCGATGCCGTAACGCCTGACAATCCCGTCTATGTCAGCCGGCTCGACGGCCATATGTCGCTCGCGAACAGCCTCGCGATGCGGCTCGCCGGCGTTGACAGGAACACAAAGGACGTTGCCGGCGGTGAGATAGTGCGGGACGCTAATGGAAACCCAACGGGGATCTTTAAGGACGCTGCCGAGACGTATATCGAGAGCGTCATCCCGGAGCCGAGCTTTGCACAGAAATTGGAGCAGGGCATTGCCGCGACCGAATACGCGGCCAGCCTCGGCATTACGAGCGCACAGGATATGGGCTCATCGGCCCTCGATATCAGCGTTTATCAGGAGCTCTTACGCCAAGGCAGGCTCAAGACACGGCTCTACGGATGCACGACGCTTGCCGGCTACAAGCGTTGGGAGGACGTCGGGATAGCACGTGCATTCGGCACTCCGATGCTGCGTGTCGGCTGCGTCAAGGGCTATGCTGACGGCAGCCTCGGATCGACGACGGCGTGGCTTTTTGGGCCTTATTCCGATGCTCCAAATACAACAGGCTTGCCTCGGGCCGACGTGTTGACGACGATGAAGCAAGACATCATCCACGCTGACAAGGCCGGGCTTCAGGTGAATATCCACGCGATCGGCGACCGCTCGAATGCGACGATCCTTGACTATTACGCGGGCCTCGATGAGGCGAACGGCGTTCGTGATCGGCGTTTTCGTATTGAACACGCCCAGCACCTTCGACAGCAGGACATTCCGCGATTCGGAAAACTAAAGGTTGTCGCATCGATGCAGCCGATGCACGTTTACGACGATGGCAAATGGGCCGTCAAGCGCATCGGCACCAAACGCCTGAGGGGCACGTATGCATTCCGGACGCTGCTCGATACCGGTGCAGTTCTCGCTTTCGGGTCCGATTCGCCGGTTGCGAATCTAAATGCCATTTTTGGCATCTACGCCGCCGTGACACGCCAGACGAGCGATCTGAAAAACCCGACCGGCTGGGTGCCTGAACAAAAGATCACGGTTGACGAGGCCGTTAGGGCGTTCACCTATGGATCAGCATATGCGGAGTTTCAGGACGACGTAAAGGGAACGCTCGAGGTGGGCAAGCTGGCTGATTTTGTCATTCTCTCCGACGACATCTTTACGATCGATCCCACAAAGATCCGTGATGCTCGTGTGCTGACGACCGTGGTTGGTGGCAGGGCCGTCTTTGAAAGAAAGTAATGCGCGCCGCGGCGATCATCCTCATTCTGGCGGCGACCGCCGCTGCACAGCCGCGAGCTGACCTCATAATCACAAACGCCAACGTCAGGACGCTCGATCAACGCCGCCCACGGGCACAGGCGATCGCTGTCTCCGGTGACAGGATCACTGCAGTCGGCTCCGTCGCCTCCATCGCCAGGCTCGCGGACACCAAAACGCGCGTCATCGATGCCGGCGGACGGCTCGTCATCCCAGGATTCAATGATGCCCATGTCCATCTGACGGCGATCGGCAACCTTTTCTCGCACATCGACGTTGACGGCATGACACGGGCCGAAATGCTGGCCGCCGTCGCCCGATACTCTCGTCTCATCCCAAAGGGCCGGTGGATACTCGGGCGCGGCTGGACCGATGCGAAGGGCCTGCCAACGGTTGCAGAGA
>CAZMQR010000102.1:0-7940 GCA_964568325.1 uncultured Chloracidobacterium sp.
GCTTGATGGTATTCTTCGTTATCGGCACGATCATTTTGCTCTTTACCGATACGACCCGCGCGATCCACGCCGCCGGCAACCTTACCCCGGAAGAGGCGGTCGGGGCGAATGGGTAGATTCGTTAAGATTGGCATTAGGTACCGCGGACTCAATCAGTTATGTGTCCAATGCTCAAGACCTACATCAATGGTTGGATCAACGGAGAAGTGACCTATGGAACAGACTAACGCCGGGCGGATCGTGACCATATTCGGCGGCTCAAAATGTATTGAGACAAGCAGGGAGTATATTGACGCCAAGGAACTTGGCAGCCGCCTTGCTGAGGCCGGATTTACGATCTGTACGGGCGGCTATCTTGGGGTGATGGAAGCTGCATCCCGCGGAGCTCGTGAAAAGGGTGGCCGCGTGCTGGGGATGGTAATGAATCAGTTTCGACACGAACCAAATCGCTTCCTTACTGAAAAGGTAGCCTCGGACCATTTTTATGATCGGTTGCAGAATCTGATCACGCGCTCGGTCGGCTTTGTCGCCCTTCGCGGCGGGATGGGCACGGTTACTGAAGTGTCGCTGGTATGGAATAAGCTGATTACTGGCGTTCTGGGTCGCAGGCCGCTCGTCCTTCTTGGCGACTGCTGGCCACCGATCGTCGAAGCGTGGCAAAAACACCTGGTTGTCAGCGATGTAGATACCTCAATGCTAAATTTCGCGGCAACAGCCGAGGAAGCCGCTGACATCGTTATGGAAAGATCTCGAGGAGTAGTCGTATGAATTGTCCAAAGTGCACGGTTCAATTGATGGATGGAGCCAAGTTTTGCGGTTCCTGTGGTTTCACATTGGCGGATCCGCTGACACAGGCACGATCCGCCGCGCCGCCGCCGCCAGCTTCTCAGTCTGACGGAGGTGTTTTTCACTTTGACACCGATGGCCGGGGTCAGGGGCGTGGATACACATGGCAGATCGAGCATCAGGGGGCGTTCGCCCTGGCAGTCGTCTCGCTCCAGCCCGAACAGGCGATCGCCGCTGAGGCGGGTGCGATGGTCTCAATGTCGGCGAATGTAGATCTGCATTCCGAGATGAAGGGCGGCGTATTCGGTGCGCTAAAGCGCGCCGTGGGCGGCGAATCTGCCTTCGTGTCAACATTTACGGCTCGGAGCGGCGCCGGCGAGGTGACCTTCGCCCCCGGAGCGCCGGGCGATATCGCGGGTATCGAGATGCAGAATCAGACCTTTATGGTTCAATCCAGCTCTTACCTCGCGGGCGACACTTCGCTCATTGTCGATACTAAATTTGGCGGCGCGAAAACGTTCTTCGGCGGCGAAGGCCTGTTTCTCCTCCAAATCTCCGGCGCCGGCCTCCTCCTTGTTTCGTCCTTCGGTGCCATTCACCGCCGCGTGCTGCGCCCGGGCGAGCAGTACGTGATCGATACAGGCCACCTCGTCGCATGGGAAGGGCAGATGCAGTACAGCATCCGAAAGGCTGCCAAAAGTGGCTATCTTCGTAGCCTCCTCAGCGGAGAGGGAATGGTCGCGGAATTTACCGGGCCGGGTGAGATACTCATCCAGACCCGTAATCTCGCGGCATTCGCAGGCCTCCTCAAGCCGTTCTTCCCATCGCAAGGCGGGGGTAGCAGCTTCAGTTTTGGAAGTTAACTGATCTTTGACAGTAAAAGCCTAGAAATCGGCTGCCTTTACGAATTTTATTTGTCAGGCGGGATGTGTGCCCACAGCCTGCCGCTCAATTTCTGTTCGCCGAGGGTAGTAGATGCTCAAATGTGACCTCCGAGTGCCTCTCATTCTGGTTTTGTTGGCAGGCGTTGCTGACGCTCAGATCGCGTCAGCGCGACATCGCAACAATCCCTATTCTCCGAGCCCGGACGGCCGCTCGACTGTCGAGATAGCTCCTGCTGAAGAAGTAGCGGTCGTGCCGGTGACGACAGTTCCGCCGGCCAAGCGTGTCGTTGAACGCGTCGTCGAACGGCCTGTCCCAGACACGGAGCTTTACCGAGTCGGCCTCGGTGACGTTCTGCTAATCGAGCTTGCAAACGTCTCGCAGGGCCACGGCTATTATACGGTTCGGGCGAACGGGACCATCGATTACCAATTGGCGGGCGGCGAGCTCATAGTCGCGGATAAGACGCCAGCCTCTGTCGCTCGGGAACTCGCTAGCCGCATAACACTATTTTCTGGCCCTGAGGTTCGGGTAACGGTTCGCGAATACGGCAGTCACAAGGTGACCGTGTCGGGCCTCGTCGATCATCCGGGCGAGAAGAACCTGCAGCGCGAGGCCATACCGCTTTTTGTCATCGTCGCTGAGGCCGGCGTCCAACCGACCGCCGCACGAGCGGTCATAACGCGGGCGCCGCTGCTAAAGCCCGAGAGCTATTCCCTAAGGGACAGGCTAACCGACGACATCCTCATCTATCCCGGAAATTCTGTCGAGTTTGTTGCCGAGCCGTCGGAGAGCCGGATCGTCTATTTCATCACGGGACAAGTCGTCAACGGCGGTCAGAAGGATCTCACGCCGGGGCAAACACTCTATCAGGCTGTGGCGGCCGCAGGCGGAACACGAGGCAGCCAAAAGAAAGCCCTGATCCGCCGAATCGGTGATCGCGGGGTCCTATCGCTGCTTAATTTCGATCTTCGTGCCATCCGTGACGGTAAGACGACTGACCCGCCGCTGAAGGCCGGCGATGTCATCGAGATCGGCAATTAGAGTGGATTTGGCAACACGCGATTTTATTGTTCAACAATCTTTGCTATAATTGCTGAGCCTTGCAGTGAAGCGCGTCGGGCGGTCGCTGCTCAAATGAGCAGAGGAAAGTCCGAACACCACAGGGCAGCGAGCCGGATAACGTCCGGGCACCTCGTTTGGGGTGACGACAAGTGCAACAGAGAACAGACCAGCCCGGCGACGGGTGATGGGTGAAACGGTGGGGTAAGAGCCCACCGGCGCGTCTGGTAACAGGCGCGGCCAGGCAAACTCCTCGCGGTGCAAGGCCAAATAGGGAAACGCTATCGAACGGCCCGTTCGATGCCGACAGGCGGCGTTTCCGGGTAGGCTGCTCGAGCCATGCGGCAACGCACGGCCCAGATGAATGACCGCCGCTGCCATCGGCAGTGACAGAATTCGGCTTATCGACGCGCTTCATTTTGCAACGGCCCATTTGCGTTCGGGCCACCCAAATTTAGGAGATTTTCACCACTATGGCTAACCGTAAAGGTGTTTTCATCGGTGCATATGTGCCAAATGAGCTCAAGGAATCGCTCCGCCGGCGAGCCGCCCTCGAGCATCGTACGCTTTCACAAGAGATCACCCGTATCCTGATCGAGGCTGTTCACGGCAAGGGCTTGCCTGCCGGGAGCGTCGATCGTCGGGGAAACACCGCCGTGCCTCGCCGGCGAGCGAGCGACCCGCCCACGCGGCGGCGTGCTGAGGACCTGCCCTATATCGCGCCCGAGGGCAGGAAGAAGTAACTCCCAATGGACAAGAATACCGTTCTGATAGCCGCCATCGCATTGCTTGCAGGCTTTATTGGCGGCTTTTTGCTGGCCAATAACATGAACCGGTCCGAGATGAACGCCATGCGCGCGGGATCCTCTCGCCCGGCAGGCAATTCCAACACCGCAAATCAGGCGAGCAGCGAATCACTCAGTCCGGATGAGATCCGGGCCAAGGTCGCCGAAGCCGACGCCAGTCCGGACAACTTTGCTTTCCAGAAGAGTCTCGGTATCGGGCTGTATCGCTACGGTGCTATGAAGCAAGACCTTGGCGTGCTTGAACAGTCGCTTCGCATCCTTACGCGGGCTAGCACGCTGGATCCTAAAGACTTCGACGTGTTGGTCGCGCTCGGTCATGCGCACTTTGACGTAGGGTTTGCAAAGCGTGAACAGAAGGGCTTTGAGACGGCGAGAGATATCTATCAGAAAGCCCTTGCTATCCGGCCCGGCGACCCCGACGTACGTGCTGACCTCGGAATATCCTACTTCGTGCAGCCGACACCGGACTTGGCAAAGGCTGCGTCGGAATTGCAGAAAGTAGCCGACGCTAATCCGAATCATGACCGCTCGATGCAATTCCTCGTCGAAATCTACGTCAAGCAGAATAAGATAGCGGACGCGGAACGAACGCTAGCCAGGATCCGCGAGATCAATCCGTCAAATCCGGCCATCGCGGATCTGACGTCAATGATCGCCGACGCGAAGAGCGGTGTGACAAAGTAGATGCGCGAGGCATTGTTCATACTCGCTGTTCTCGGCATCCTGATAGTCCTTACTGCCATTAGATATCGCCGCCAGATCGTCGGAGCGCTCGGGCTTGCAAGGGCCTTGAAAGGAGCACGCCCCCCAGTGGCTGATCGGGAACGCTCGGCAGGCAGGCTCGTCGAGTGTCTCCGGTGCGGCGTCCGCATTCCGGAATCGAAGGCCGTCAGCCTCGGCAGCGGAGCTTTTCGGTGTCGGCGAGAATGTTCGGTCGCAACCGCCGTTAGAAGCGGCCCAGATACCACTGAATGATCTGCTCGCCAAAGAGCATCGCAACAATCGAGCCGATCCCGAGAAATATGCCAAATGGTATTTGAGCCTGCAGGTTGCGATCCTTTTGACGGATCACGACGACGATTCCTGCCAGAGCACCGGTGAACGCGCCTAGAAAGATCGTCAGTAGCGTCAGCCGCCACCCCAGGAACGCCCCGACGCCGAAAAGCAGCTTGACGTCGCCGAGGCCCATCGCATCAACACCACGCAATGCCTTCCAGATCGCTCCGACGAGCCATAGGGAGCCACCGCCGACCAGAGCACCGAAGAGAGCTCCGGCCAGACTTACGACCCATGCGGGCCAGCCATTCAGCGCGTTGATAGGTGATACGAGCGTATCGCTAAAGACATAGCCAAATACGAGGGGGAACACCAGCCTTACTGACATCGCAATCACGAACATCGGGTATGTGATCGCGTTCGGCAGGATCATATGCTCCGCGTCAATAAACACGAGCGCGATGATCGCGCTCGTAAACGCTAAGGTGGCCGGCAGGTACGCCGTGAATCCGATCTGCCAATAGACGAGACAAAAGACAAGTGCCGTTAACAGTTCGACCGCCGGATACCGCCAGGCGATCGCATTCCTACAGTTTGCACATTTACCGCCGAGAAATGCCCACCCGAGGATCGGTACGTTATGATATGGCTTGATCGTTGCATCACAATTTGGGCATCGTGAGGACGGAAATAGCGACTTTTCGTTCGGGACTCGATAGATGACCACATTGAGAAAGCTGCCTATCGACGAACCGGTTATGAAAACAAAGATATAGGCGAGTATCTCAGGCAAGCCTGTAAGGGCCTCAAATGATTGCGGGGTTTGCATTTGGAAGTCGCGGCCGAGTCGCCGCCGAAACAATCATAGCCTGTTCGCGATGAAATTGGAATGCTTGGCTGCGGCCCTATCGTTTCGAGATACGCTTCGCCGCTAGCCGAATGACCTTCCAAGTCGTCAGATCAGAGTCGAAGACCGAATTCAGACCTTGTTCTTCCATTGGCGGGTCACCTAGTCGTTCGTCGCCGGGGCGCCAAAACGCCTGTCCTTTGACCGGTCGGGCCGTGCCTCCAAAGGCCCAGAAGTTTGCTCCTGCAACGTATTCGTCCGCACGCACGAAGGACATGATCCGACTGAAATATTCATCGCGGTGGCGGGTCGGCGACGACGGATCGAAGGAATGGCCATCACGTGGAAGGCCAAATTCCTCGATCACCAACGGTTTGTTCAGGCTACGAGCAACGGCCACGCTCTCCTCAACATACTCGGTGCTCAGTCGTAGCGCGTTTTCAAATCCTGCTTCGGGCGTTGGTCCGGTTATCCAGCCCCAATTCTTGGGCCAGATGTGTATCGTTATGTAGTCGATGGTCATCCCCGCATGTACCCGCTCGAATAGCGCAAGGCTCTCCGTTCCAATACGTCCTTCGTGCCCGATCGTGATCAGGTGCCGTCGGTCCTGAGACCTTAGGTGTGCCGCCGCATCGGCGATCCACCGTTCATAGGCGGCGTTTGCGCTTTGGCGCATTGGGCGCGGTTCATTGGCCAGTTCCCATGCAAAGATCGTCGGGTCGTCAACGTAGCGCGTCTTGGTGATCTTGTTCGTGCGTCTGACTACAAGTTCAACCTGTTTTGCGTAAGCTGACATACAGGGATCGCACGTGTAGAATTCGGCACCGACGTCTCTAAGTTCGTCCCATGTCGGTTTGGCGGCCAGCCATTTGTCGGGCACGATTCGATTCCAGATCAAGTACTGCTGGAAGCCGCCGCTCCACTCCCAGTTATTGCTGAGAAAGATCACGGCACGCATGTTCCGTTTGCCCATCTCCGCGAGGAGAAGGTCAAGCCCGTCGAGCACCGACTCGTCAAACTTGCCTTGCTCAGGTTGGAGAGATGGGCCGACGCGTTCGACGCCGTTCAAAGGGCCTTTTCCTTCAGCTCCGGCCATCACACGGAGATTAGTCACGCCGCGCGCCTTAAGCATGTCCAACTCACGTCTCAAGCGCTTGATGCCGCGTCGTTTGTCCTTCTCGAGGCCGAGCAAGCCGCCGTACCAATAGTTCGCACCGACGAAATAGTACGGCCGCTCGTTGAGATTGAACTGGTGCCCACGTACGGTCACGAAGCCGTCTGCCTGGCCATAGACCGCCAACAGGGCCGTCAGCATCATCGCGACAGCAGTTGTCGTTAAGCGAACGGGCATATGTGTAAGATAGTTCATCCTGACCAGGACACGCTACAAACACCATAGCCCGGCGTTACCAAATAGTGGCAATGGCGTGGCCGTTAATCTATCATCTAGATGCTGCTAATACGAGTTGTTAAGGAGTGCGATAGCTTTGAAACCAACCGATATCCAAGATCCTGAGTACTTTCACAAAGTTGTTGATTGCCAATGGGCATGCCCCGCTCACACGCCGGTGCCGGAGTATATCCGATTGATCGCCGAGGGCAAGTATACCGAGGCCTACATGATCAACTGGGACTCGAACGTCTTCCCCGGCATTCTGGGACGAACATGCGACCGGCCATGTGAACCGGCCTGTCGCCGCGGCCGGGTTGACGAAGAACCCGTCGCGATCTGCCGTCTGAAACGGGTTGCCGCGGACAATCGCGATGATGTGATTCCGTATATGCCGTTTGGACCGTTTGCGCCGAACGGCAAAAAGGTCGCACTGATCGGTGCCGGGCCGGCTTCTTTGACTGTTGCACGCGATCTTGCGCCGCTTGGGTATGAGATTCATCTTTATGATGAAAACCTGAAAGGCGGCGGCTTTATGCGTTCGCAGATACCGGCGTTTCGTCTGCCGGAATCGGTGCTTGAAGAAGAGGTTGATTACATCTTACGGCTCGGTATTCACACGCATTTTAAGCACTACGTTTCAAGCCTTAATGAAATTCTCGATCAGGATTACGACGCGGTCTTTGTTGGGACCGGCGCACCTCGCGGGCGCGATCTTCCGGATCTGCCCGGACGGCAGGAAGGCGACGCCAATATTCACATCGGCATCAACTGGCTCGGCTCCGTTGCCTTCGAACACACCGATAAGATCGGAAAGACAGTCATCGTCCTCGGCGGGGGCAATACCGCGATGGATTGCTGCCGAACCGCCCGTCGTCTCGGCGGCGAAGACGTTAAGGTCATCGTCCGCTCACCGTTCGCGACGATGAAAGCGTCTCCATGGGAAAAGGAAGACGCCCAACACGAAGACATCCCGATCATCGACAACCACGTGCCAAAGAGCTTTGTTGTCGAGCCTGCACCTTCGAATGGGACCAATGGGTCCGATGGGTCGCATACGTCCTGTCAGTTGAAGGGTATGACTTTTGAGAAGGTCGAGGCGGTTTACGACGAGAACGGCAAGCGTTCGCTCGTCCCGACGGGCGAGCCTGACGTCTTCTTTCCTGCCGAC
>CAZMQR010000103.1:0-7937 GCA_964568325.1 uncultured Chloracidobacterium sp.
CTCATGCTCCATCACGTGGCACCAGTGACAGGCCGAATAGCCGATCGACACAAGCACGGGCTTGTCTTCGTTTTTCGCTCGCTCAAACGCCTCGTCGCCCCACGGATACCAGTCCACCGGATTGTGTGCGTGCTGGAGCAGATATGGCGATGTTTCGTCGATCAGCCGGTTAGTGTGTTTAGGTTCGCTCATTTATGACCGCCATTTTCCGGTCAGGGGATCACGATAGCTGTTGTAATGCTCACGACGAGCGGCGTCGAAGCCGGACGGCGAACCCGCACCGACTGAGCGTCTCTGGTCGCTACGGATCAACTCGCGAATATACTCGCTGACCGATCCGTACCGGTCCTGCGCCCGCCGCCTGACGTAGCTGCCCATCGCCTCAGGCAGCGAAATATTGAATGTCGTTCTACTCATATATGCGGACTCCTTTCTGATCCAAACTAAAAATCCGTGGCCGTCTGTGGCCAAGACGGCCACGGCAGGCCACATTCGGCTACGATGAGACACGCGGTGAAACGCCGGAACCCGTTGACTTGGTTAAACTTGCGTCGTCCATCAACTGCCGTGCAACGGTGTTCCACCATTTCGCAAAAAAACAACTTTCGAGCTCGGCCGTGATCATGAAGAGCAAGATATCATATGTTGCAGCTATTGTCAAGTGTTTCATATTCGCAAGCGGACACATATCGGCGTTGAATGCCGGTTAGGTAATCTGCTATATTTGCACGCATGATGACCGCGCGCTGCATCTCAACTCTTCGCCCCATCCAGCAGCGCGCCCACCTGTTCGCCGGCGACTGAACTGATCGATATCGCGTTGTAGAGAATTTGTGAGTATTGGTATGAACAAGATACAGAACAAAACAAAGCAGCGACGGGCCGGTGCGGACGGTACACGAGCACGGCATCCGATACATCCCTACTTTACGTCGAATTCGAGCGAAGAAACGCTCCGACGAATGAGGGAGTTCCCCGAGCGCGCTGCGAAGTTCCTGGAGCAATGGCGTGCTGACCGAGAAAAGGACCCGCGTTGAGATATTTCTTCCTCTTCGCTCTGACCTTCTCAAATATCAAATAGCCATTGACTGGATGGCCGAGGAATTTGCCCGCCAACGCGGCGGAGCAACGTTGACGGCCCCCTTTGCAGGACTCTTCGCATCAGCGCATGACACGGACATAGTCGAAGATGCCATTCGTATACTCTTCAGTGATTTCCAATTAGATCTCGACAACGAGCTGCATCAAAACCAACTCGTTGAACTTCTGAGCGAGGTCAAATCCTTCCTCATGGAAACCCTTGATGAAGAGGAAATATGGATCGTCTATTACCCGCTCTCGCGCGTGATTTGAAACACATAGGAGAATCATGACACCATCAACAGAATTACAGCGTCCCTCAATCAAAACCGCCCTGCCGGGGCCGAAGTCGCTCGAGATCATCGCGGGTGACGAGCGTTATGTTACGCCAAGCTATCCGCGGCCGGATTACAAGCTCGTCGTCGAACGCGCTCACGGCGTTTGGGTAGAGGACCCGGACGGCAACACGTTTCTGGACTGCAATGCCGGCGTTGCCGTCTGCTCGACCGGGCATTGCCATCCTGAGGTCGTAGCCGCGATCACAAAACAGGTGAATGAATTCATTCACTTTTGCGGGACAGACTATTTCTATCGACACATGCCCGAACTCGGCAAGACGCTCGAACGCATCTGCCCTATCGACGGCCCGACGCGAACGCATTTCGCCAACAGCGGTGCAGAGGCCATCGAAACAGCACTCAAGGTCGCGATGTATCACACGCGACGGCAGAAATTCGTCTCGTTCTACGGCTCATTCCATGGGCGAACCCTTGGCGCGTTGAGCTTGACGAGTTCAAAGCGTGCCCAGAGGCTCGGATTCATGCGGCAGGCGTTGGACGTCGTGCATATTCCGTACCCGAACAAATTCCGGCATTTTGCCACCGATATGCCGACGGACGAGGAAACGATCACCCGCGATGTGATCAAATGGCTCGAAAACCGCGTGTTTCAAACTACGACGCCGCCCGAAGAGGTCGCCGGAATCATCCTCGAGGTCGTGCAGGGCGAGGGCGGCTATATTCCCGCTCCGACGGCGTTTGTTAAAGAGCTTCGGCGCATCTGCGACCAGCACGGGATCATGCTGATCGTGGACGAGGTCCAGTCAGGCATGGGCCGGACCGGCAAGATGTTCGCGCTCGACCATCACGACGGCGTAAAGGCCGACATTATGTGCCTCGCCAAGGGCCTCGGTTCCGGAATGCCCATCGGCGCCTGTATCGCTCGTGCTGACATCATGGACTGGCACAAGGGTGCTCATGCATCGACCTTTGGCGGCAATCCCGTCGCCCTGACCGCAGCGATGAAGACCATAGAGCTTCTCGAAGGCGGCCTCATCGATAATGCTCGTGAGGTTGGGGCATATCTCAAGGCCGGGCTCGATCGGCTCAAAGATAAATACGATTGCATCGGCGATGTTCGCGGTCTCGGAATGATGCTTGGTGTCGAGTTCGTCACCGACAAACAATCGCTCACGCCCGCACCGGAGCTTCGCGACAAGATCGAATATGCGTGCTACGAACGCGGCCTGATCATCCTCGGCTGCGGTGCAAACGGCATCCGATGGTCACCACCGCTGATCCTTGCAAAGGAGCATGTGGACGTCGCTCTCGAGATATTCGAGGAGTCGATAGCCGCTTCTATCTAGGTTCGATCCACAAGACGGACGGAAGGCACAAAGATAGCTCTGCGTTATCTTTGTGCCTTTTCGTATTGGTTCACAAAATATGCTATTTGCGACTTGACTTAATTAAGCTCTTGCTTTATTATAGTCAATATGGACGCTTTCACCGCCCTCGCCGAACCGACCCGACGGAACATACTTGAAGTACTCGCGGCCAATGGAAATATGCCGGCGACCAGTATTTATCGGTATTTCAAGGCTAGTCCGCCGGCGATCTCGCAGCACCTTAAAGTTTTACGTGAAGCCAGATTGGTGCGAGTCGAGAAGCGTGCCCAACAGCGTATCTATTACGTAAATCCAGAACCGATGAAGGAACTGGAACGCTGGGTGCGGCGTTTTGCCGCTATCAAGGACCAGGAATACGAAAAACTGGATTCTTTGCTGGAACAAATGAAACAGGACAACCCTGACGCTCCGATGCTCCCTTTCGGAACTGACAAATAGGAGAAGTATATGAAAAACAAGGTCGAAATAACTGCCGAAACCGGCAAACAAGAATTATTTATCATTCGCGAATTTAACGCTCCGCGCGAACTGCTCTTTCGCGCTCACACCGAAGCCGACCTTTATGAGAAATGGGTCGGCCCGGACGACCTGGCGATGACGGTCGAAAAGATGGAGGCCCGTGACGGCGGCTCGTATCGCTTCTTGCACGAGCGCGATGGTCATGTTTATGCATTTCACGGCGTCTATCACGAGGTGCTCGAGCCTGAACGGATTATCGGGACGTTCGAATTCGACGGGCTGCCTGAGAAGGGCCACGTAATAATGGGCACGACGAGATTTGAGGACCTCGGCGGTGGCCGTTCGCGGCTGGTACATCAATCGGTGTTCCAATCCGTCGAGGATCGCGACGGGATGATCCAGTCGGGCATGGAACGCGGCGTTGTGGACGGTTATAACAAGCTCGACGACGTTCTCGCATCGATGAACGCCAAGGAGAAAGACTAATGAATCAGAAGATAACGACATTCCTAATGTTCAACGACCAGGCGGGAGATGCGATGAACTTTTACACATCGGTCTTTGAGAATGCACGCATCATTACCACCTTTCCCGGCCCCGAAGACAAAGTCGCGGGCGGGTCGTTCGAGCTCGATGGCCAGCGCTTTCATTGCTATAACGCCGGTCCGCACCCGAATTTCGTCTTTTCGCAGGGTATATCGCTGATGATAACAGCCGAGACGCAGGATGAGATCGATCACTTCTACGACAAACTGAGCGAAGGAGGCGAACAGCAGCCGTGCGGCTGGCTGATCGACAGATTTGGCGTTTCATGGCAGGTCACGCCGACGATGCTGATGAGGAGCCTGACCGACTCCGACCGTGAAAAGGCGGAACGTGTCACGCAGGCGATGTTCAAGATGACAAAGCTGATAATCGCCGACCTCGAAGCCGCCGCCGCGGGATAAGAGATCGCCCACGAAAAACACGGAAGGCACGAAAAAGAGAGAGCTCTTCATTCGTGCCTTTCGTGTTTTTCGTGGGTAGTTTCTTAGGCTCTTGCTTTTTTTATCTCTTCGACCAACACAGGCACCGCGTCAAACAGGTCGCCGACGATGCCGTAATCGGCGATATCGAAGATAGGCGCTTCGGCGTCTTTGTTTATGGCGACGATCGTGCCGGAATTCTTCATCCCGACGATGTGCTGGATGGCACCTGAGATGCCAAGTGCGACATAGAGCTTTGGAGCGACCGTTTGACCGGACGAGCCGATCTGGCGATCAATGGGCAGCCATTCGCTGTCGCAGATCGGTCGCGAAGCCGCGATATCGGCCCCAAGAGCGTCTGCAAGCTGCTGGGCAACTGCGATATTCTCCTCCGATTTGATGCCGCGTCCGATGGCGACAATGATCTCGCTTTTTGTTAGATCGACCGACGCCTTTGCCTCCTGGAAAGGAGCCTCGGGCGTCATTCGGACATCGCCGACCGTCACGTCCATCGCCTCGACGACGGCGCTTCCCTTTTCCGCATTATCACCGCGAAATGCACCGGACTGAAACGTAACGAAGTACGGAGCGTCGCCGCCGATGGCCACATCGGCGTCGAGCTTGCCCAGAAATATCCGCCGTGTAAACACAAGCTTGCCGCCTTCGTTCCGATACCGGATGCAATCGCCGACGATCTCGCGCCCTAAGCGTGCCGCGACCTTTGGTGCAAAATCGCGAACCTGATACGTGTGGGCCATTACGATGTATTGCGGATTCACGTCCTTGATGACCTGCTCCCAAGCATCGGCGTAGGCATCGGGCGTGTAGATGCCGAGCGCTGCGTTCTTTGCGACGATGACCTTTTCGATGTTGTAACCGGCGATGTCCTGAGCGAGTGAGCACTCTTTGTCGCATGGCAGAACTGCCGTCACGGTGAGCCCGAGGTCTTTAGCGATCGACTGAGCAGCCGTGATCGCTTCGAGCGAGGTCTTGTTAAGGACACAGTCTTTGTGTTCGATAAATACGAGGATGCTCATATCACACGCACCTCCGATCGGAGTTTTTCGACAAGCTCGGCAGCACCGGCCTTTGCATCACCGTTGCCAAGCATCTGCGTCTGCTTTGTCTTAAGCGGCATATAGACTTTTTCAATGCTCGCGGCCGATGCGAACATCTCGATCGCCGGCGTGACCTCTGTTACCGGTTTGCTCTTCGCCGCCATGATGCCTTTGAGCGAGGCGTAGCGTATCTGCGAAATTCCGGATTGTATCGTCATCAACGCAGGCAGCTTGTATGTAAACCACTGATACCAGCCGCTTTCGAGTTCGCGTTTGACGCGAAGTGTGTCACCGAGGCTTTCCCGATCGACCTCGATCACAATGGTCGCGTGCGGGATGCCGAGCAGTTCGGCGAGTATCACGCCCGTTTGGCCGTAGCTCGCATCATCGGATTGCAGCCCGGAGAAAACAAGATCCGCATTCTCTTCGCGAATTGCATCGGCGATGGCTTTGGCTATCTGGTAAGCCGAGAGTGACTTGCTGTCTTCTACAACAACGTGGATCGCTCGGTTCGCTCCGCGAGCGAGAGCGTCCTTAATTACGCTTTTTGCACCGGCGGGGCCGAGCGTGCAGACAACGACCTCGCCTTCGCCCTTGGCTTCGACAGTCCGCAGGGCCTCTTCCAACGCATATCCGTCAGACTCATTCGTCTGTTGGGCTACGTCGGCCTCGTTTATCCATTTCTCGTCGCCGGCGATGCGCAGCACTGCGTCCTTATTGGCGACTTGCTTCATTAGAACAATGATCTTCATTATTATTTCTTGCCAGCGAGCTTACGGAGTATTTTTTGAGCGTTATCTCATTAATCTCTTTATGGCGAGGAACGGCTTGCGATACTTTCGTTGTGTGATTTGTATACCAGTCGTGGTTTCCGCCGTGTCGCGTCAGTACACAACCCGTTTCGGTCAGGCGTCGGATCAGATCGCGGCGTTTCATTACGCGACAACCAGTTCTTCAAACTTCCTTACATAAGGGATTTCACCGGACTCGATGTCCTTCAGGAGATCTTTTAGGTTGGTCACGAGTTCATCTTTTGAATACCCTTGAGTTTCGTAGTCGGGATAGTCGTTAAGAAAACCGAGAAAGAACTCGCCATCCTGCCAGAAAGTGTAGCGAAGGGTTTTCATACTAGTCAGTATACCGCTTAAAAATCAAACACGCATTCGTCCCGCCGAAGCCGAAATTATTCGACAATACATGATCGACTGTAGCATCGCGGGCCTCATTAGGGATGTAATCGAGGTCACAATCCGGGTCCGGCGTCGTGTAATTTATCGTCGGCGGTAGCTTGTTCTCGAGGATCGTCTTGACGGCAACGACCGCCTCGATCCCGCCTGCAGCACCGAGAGCGTGCCCGGTCATCGACTTGGTCGAACTGACCGGAATGTTGTAGGCGTGATCACCAAAGACCTGCTTGATCGCCAGGGTCTCAAATTTGTCGTTATACGGCGTCGAGGTGCCGTGGGCATTGATGTAGCCGATCTGCGACGGCTCGATGCCGGCATCGTTCAAGGCCCGCTGCATTACACGGATCGCTCCCGAACCGGTCTCGTCAGGCATCGTGACATGAAATGCGTCCCCGCTCATCCCATAGCCGACGATCTCGGCGAGGATATTTGCGCCCCGAGCCCTTGCGAACTCCAGCTCTTCCAGGATAAGAATGCCGGCACCCTCACCGATCACAAAACCGTCGCGTTCGAGGTCAAACGGCCTCGAAGCGTGCTGCGGATCGTCATTTCGAGTAGAAAGTGCTCTCATCGACGCAAATCCCGCGACCGACATCGGCGTTATGGCGCTTTCGGCACCGCCGCATATCATCGCGTCGGCATCGCCGCGTTCGATCAGCCTGAAGCTGTCGCCAATGGCGTGTGCGCCTGCCGAGCAGGCCGTTGCGGTCGCAGAATTTGGCCCTTTCGCTCCGTGGCGGATCGACACATTTCCCGCCGCAAGATTGACGATGGCAGAGACTATAAAGAAGGGCGACACACGGTCAGGGCCCGAGTTGAGAAGCTTTTCATGCTCGCGCTCGATGGCCCAGAAATCACCGATGCCGGAGCTGATATAGGTTCCGACCATTTCGGCGTTTGACTCGTCGATGGCCAGGCCACTATGCTTCATCGCCTGGTCTGAGGCAGCCAGGGCGAAATGCGTGAAGGCCCCCATTCGCCGTGCTTCCTTCTTGTCGAGAAAGGCCAGCGGATCAAAGTCCTTTACCTCGCATGCGAACCGTGTGGCATAGCCGGCGGCATCGAACTTGGTGATGTCCGCCGCCCCGCTGACACCTTGCATCAGCGCGTCCCATGTCGTCGCCACGTCGTTACCGACGGGCGTCACCAGGCCCAGTCCTGTTACTACTACTCGACGCTTCATACAACGGTGAATGGTGAACGGTTAATGGTGCACGGAAAACCTCCGTCACTCACCACTCACCCTTCACCACTAATAACTATCCCTTGTGCTGCTCGACGTACGCGTAGGCGTCGCGGACGCTCTGGATCTTTTCGGAGTCCTCGTCCGGTATCTCGATGTCGAACTCTTCTTCAAAGCGCATCACGAGTTCGACGAGATCGAGCGAGTCTGCTCCGAGATCCTCGATAAATCGAGCATTCTCGGTGACTTCAGCCTCATCGACCCCGAGTTCGTCAACGATGATCTGTTTGATCTTATCCTGTACTTCTGACATATTTT
>CAZMQR010000104.1:0-7899 GCA_964568325.1 uncultured Chloracidobacterium sp.
CATACCTTCGCGAGGGCCAAAAAGATGACGCCGTCGAGGCGTTTGCCGAGGCCGGTGCCCGATTTAGCCGCTTGAGTCGTCACGAAGAGGCCATTCGCGCCCTGATGAAGGGCTACGACATTCGCTCGACCGACCTCAGGATCCTCAACGGCCTCGTAAAGGCCCAGACGGCACTCGGCCGTGCAGGCAAGGCTGTTTCCCTGCTCGAAGAGATACTCGAGAATGAGCCTTACAACCGCGAGGTGCTTTTCCTCCTGATAGAATGCTGCATTGATTCGCAAAACGCCGCCGGCGCGGAAAAGGCCGTCGTCAAACTCGTCGAGACCGAGCCGGCCAATTACCCAAAATTTCTTGATCTCATTCGCATCTACCTAAATGTCAATGACGCTGGATCTGCAGCCCGTATCCTGACGATGTCTGCCGAATACCTACTGGCCGGCGGCCAGTCTGAAGAGTGTGGACAATGGATCAACGAGATACTCGAACGCGACCCGAACCAGCTCGCTGGCCTGCGCCTGCTTTATCGCTACAATTCCTGGCTCAACGACGAGAATGGTATTCGGCTCGCCCTCGAACGACTCTACGCCGCGGCCTCGATGCAAGCCTCGGTCGAAGACGAGCGGACGGCACTTAAGCAGCTGGTCATCCTGCGTCCTCATGAGACGCGCTACCGCGACCGGCTGGCCGAGATCCACGAGCAATTTGGTATGGATGCCGACGAAGAGGAACTGTCGGCAACTCCAACCGAGGATACTCATGGGACCGACTACGGCCTCACTTCGATGACAGCCGTCGAGCAAAACGGCGAGATAATAGACGCTCACGTCGTCGAGACCGTTCATCAGGCTGTGATGGAAGAGGAGGCCGCTCCGCTCTCGCACGCCGACGAGCAGAGGATACAGACAGAGTTGGAAAGCATCGAGTTCTACATAGATAACGAGTACAATGAACTCGCAGAAAAGGCGCTTGCCGAACTAGTCAAGCAATTCGGCGATCGTGAAGAATTTGCACACCTGCGTTCCTTGATCGGCGCCGAGCCGCCTGCCGAACCCGCCACCGAGATCGTCGTCGAGGAGTGTGTCGCGGCCAACGCGATCGGCATTGACGAGATAAGGTCCGAATTCGGTCTGGACGACAACCCGACCGGCGATCACAGCGATTACGACACGCACTATCACATGGCCGTCGCATATCAGGAAATGGGGCTGATGGAGGACGCGATTCGCGAGTATCAGGACGCCGCAGGACTGGTCACACCGGATGACGGCACGCGGCGATACTTCCAGTGTGCCAATCTGCTCGGCCACTGCTTCCTTCAGAACGGCATGGCCCACCACGCCGTCACCTGGTTCGCCCGCGCCTTGGGTACGACTGAATTATCGCAAGAGGAATATCACGGCCTTTGGTACGAACTCGCATCCGCTCACGAGGCCAACGGCGATGCCGACGAAGCCGCCATCTTGTTTGAGAAGATCTACGCCGAAAACGTCGATTTCCGCGACGTCTCCCAACGCGTCCGCGAATTCGTTTCTGCTCACTAGACCTCGTCGGAACCCGGGCATCTTGCCATCGTGTACCGGAGGAACGTTAGCCGCAGATGAGAAGATAACGACAGATAAATTCATATCTTCTTTATCCGCGTTATCGGTGTCATCCGCGCGCCAAAATGACGTTCGTCACACACGGCCTGCTTTCCGACCCGCTCCATTTTCAGTCCTCAATTGCCGAAGGAATGATAGAAGAATTGTGGTCCGACTATTCGCCGCGGTTAAACATTTGTGAATCGAACTGGTCGAGCGCGTCGCGGGCTTCGTCTGAGTCAAATTCGTATGCTTTCTGTTCGAGAGCCGCGGCGGCGATGCCTTGGTAGAGCGGATCGTCGAGTAGTGGAATCAGGCTCGGGATCGGGAGCATGGCAAGCGTTTCGTAGGCGATCGCACGGATCTGCGGGATGTCGGTCTGGCGGACGATCTCTGCGATCTCGCCGGAGGAATAGCGTTCTGCGAGTCTATCGGCAAGCCGGTCGAGCCGTACGTAATCGTTATTCTGGACGGCACGCGATGCCAGCAGAATAAATACTTCGGCCGACGCCGATTGTGATTCGAGCACGCGAGCACAGGTGTCAGCAAACAGCGTTATTTCGTCAAGCCGCGCCTTATTCTTACGGACATCGGACGCACGGGAGCGTTCGTCGAGCGCGGACAAAAGACGGCTGACCTCCCAATCCGCGGTCGCGTCGTAGAAGAATCTTGGGGTCTGGGAGTTGTGCGAAGCCTTGCCTTGCATCGCCCCGACAAGCATTTTCTGGGTGTTTGGCCGCAAGCCTTCCCAAATAGTCGCTACTTTGCCGCCGAATTCCTTGATCGTCATGTCAACTACTAAAGTTTGCTATCCGCGAAAACGGTTGTCAAGCCTGATGTTTTCTGGCGATCACCACGGCCATTCGAGCCTCGACATCAGCGAGCGCAGGCTCAAAATCGGGCGACTCCTCGTCAACATATTCGAGCAGAGCATATGCGCTGCCGCCGAGATATCTCAATTCCCACGCTGTCTCACCGCACTTCGGGGGCCGCGAAAACCAAGCGGCGTCGAGAACAGACTTACTGACGGCAGCATCGGAGAACAATTCATCTACCCGATCCGCCAACGCCGTTCGCGAAGCATCCGAAAGTAAAACACGGCGGAGTAACCAGCCGTGTTTAACATATGTTTCGAGGGTCTCGGCGAGTGAGTCGGCTGAGATCATTTGCCGGCATTTACAGGCGGTGCCGGAGCCTTGTTTACGGGTACGACGCCGTTGATATTAACGTTTGCTACCGGGATCTGATTCCCCGCGACCGCGTTTGCGGCTTCACGTTCCTTAAGGTCAAGGCCCTTGCCGGGTGATTTGAACGAGCCGGCAAACAGGTCGCCAACCGCAAGTTTCCACTGGCCGTCCTCGAGGACGAACGGCAGGTCTTCCCATTTACTCTCTTTCGAGTTCCAAACCTCGACCGCACCCATGTCGTCCTTGATCCTCTCGTCGCGGATCGTCGGCAGCGACTCGGCAAACGTTGTTGCCGTAAATCCGTTCTCGTAGACCTTCTCTATCGGATTGTTGTTACGCTGCGATACCATAAGGCCGAGATCGATTGACTTCTTGGAAAGTTCCCCTTTTATCGCCTCAATATCTTTGCTTTTGCAGGCCGCGTAAAGACGTTTGTATGCCTCAGTCGGCGAATCGTTACCGGCCGCCGGACGGCTCGGGCCACCGCCGCAGGCGAATATGACAGCGGCCAAAGAGAGGGTGATAGACAAGATGAGTATCCTTTTCATTGCCTCAAGAGTATATTATGCCGTCAGAAAAATCTGAAATCTGCCGTAAGTGCGGTTGTGCATTTACGGATCGGACGCGCTGGAGTATGATTTTAGCGGTTCGCTGACGGAGGCTTGACCAATGAAGAAATGCCCGGCCTGCCAGGTCGAATACGCAGACGCGACACTCTCATTTTGCCTGCAGGATGGAACGCCGTTGGTCGAAACTCCGCAAGCCGACACACCGACGGTCGTGCTCGGCGAGACCGAGACGTTTGTTGCCCGCAGTTCCCTGCCGGCCTCACACGCGTGGCAGCCGTCCGAGGTAACCCGGGTGCAGAGCCTTCAAGGATCAAGAAAAGGCTCTAAGACCGGGATCGCGGTCGCTCTGACGGCGGTCGGGATGCTCTTGCTGTTCGGGGTCATCGGGATCGCGGCATTGATCTATATGAACTCTGGCCGGCCACCCGTCGCTAACACGAATACAAATGTTCTGACCCCGCCGACGAATCTTAGCACTAATTTCAATTCGAGCACGCCGAATTCCAACACACCTAAGCAACCTTCGCCGTCACCTGAGGCCTCACCACGCCCATCCCCGAAGCCGACCGTTGAAGAGCCGCCCGTTCTGAGCAGCTATCCGTCGACGACCCGATTAAGGTTTGCCCGCGGGGCATACACGACGTCATTTTCAGGTGATCTCAATCCCGGCGACGACCGCTCCTTGGTGCTCGCTTGCCGCGCCGGACAATCCTTGTCAGCAACAGTATCGGGCGGAGGTTCGTGTGTAAGCATTCGTGGGGGCGGCTCGTCAATGCGCACCACAACGCACGGTGGCGATAACTACATTACAGTCACAAACCGATGCTCGCAGGTGACGCGTTTCAGTATCTCGATCACGATAATCTAAAGTGATGCGGGCCCATGCGGTCGGCCTATGAAAATCTGTCCACACTGCAATGTTCAATATACCGACGACACCCTGTCGTTCTGTCTTGACGATGGCACACCGCTTGTCAGTGGCTTGCAGGCCGATACACCAACGGTAATCCTGGGAGAAACAGAGACGTTCATAGCTGCCAGCCCGTTCGCGTCGCAGCCGTCCGAAGCCACACGAGTTCAAACCTTCGCACCAGAACCGCGTCAGAGAACAAACACCGGCCTGGCGGTCGCCCTGACAGCGACTGGTATGCTCTTGCTCTTTGTCGTCACAGGTGTCGCAGTGATGCTGTATTTGAATTCTGGCCCGCCATCGCCGAAGAATGTCAACACGAATATCTCGCTGCCGCCCGTAACCCTGAATACGAATTCCACTACAGCCACACCAGTAACGAACTCCTATCTCCCATCGTCGCCAACGATTTCGATAACGCCGACGAATGCGAATACGAACACCAATTCAAGTACTACAGATGGGCCGCCGGTCGTGACAGGCGACCGACCCCTCAACACTGAGATATCGCAGCGTGTCTACGGTTGGAAATCGAATATGGAGTCCGGCAATCTAGATGCCCACATGGACAATTACGCATCGACGCTGGAACGATATTACACACGCAGCGGCATGAGCCGCAGCGAAGTGCGCGCGGATAAAGCCCGCGCCTTTAATCGCTTCAGTTCTATGCGTGTTTCGGTATCAAACATGGTCGTAGCATCCGACGGACCCAGTTCGGCAACAGCCACTTTCGACAAGGAATGGAGCTTTTCGGGCAACGGCGCCTCCAGCGGTAAGGTCCGTAGTCAGCTAAAATTTCAGGAGATCGGCGGCCGGTGGCTGATCGTTTCGGAACGCGATGTTCGCGTCTATTACACCCGTTAAATGAAAGCTCTCAGATTTGACGGCAAGGAACTGTCTCTGGCGGAGATCGCACGGCCTGACGACGCATCCGAGGCACTGATCCGCGTCCTGCTTTCCGGTATTTGCAACACAGACCTCGAAATAGCGAGGGGTTATGCGGGGTTCACCGGGACGATCGGGCATGAGTTCGTCGGCGTTGTGGAACGCGCTGACGCACGGCCTGATCTGGTGGGCAAGCGTGTTGTCGGTGAAATAAATGCGGGCTGCGGCGAATGTGAACGGTGCGTGGCAGCCGATCCTCGTCACTGCGCGACACGCACGGTCCTTGGCATCGTTGGCCGCGATGGTGCCCACGCAGAATATCTTCAATTACCGGTAACCAATCTGTTGACGGTCCCTGACGGCATTCGCGACCAAGAGGCGGTCTTCGCGGAACCTCTGGCTGCGGCGGTCGGTATCGCCGAGCAAATCGACATTTTGCCGGGGACAACCGTGGCCGTGATCGGCGATGGCAAGCTCGGACTTTTGTGTGCCATGTCAATGCAGTTGAGGTCGGACAACGTGACGATCGTCGGCAAACATGCTGCTAAACTTGCCATTGCACAAAACCTCGGAGTAAAGCCGGTCATCGTCGACCAGCTTTCGCCCGCGATCGCCTCGTTTGATGTTGTCGTCGAGGCAAGTGGTTCCGAGTCCGGATTTACGACAGCGCTTGACCTTGTTAGGCCGCAAGGCAAGATCGTCCTGAAATCGACATTCCATAACACGCCGACTTGGCAAGCCTCACGTGTCGTAGTGAACGAGATAACCATCGTCGGGTCGCGCTGTGGACGCCTCGCTCCCGCTCTTGCACTGCTTGAACGACGTGAGATCGACGTGGATCCCTTGATCCATGCAGAGTATCCGTTGGCAGATGCAGTTCCCGCCATGCTGCAGGCGGCAGAAAAGGGTGTCCTGAAGGTTCTTATAAGGCCCTAAACGTGTTTTTGGTATAATCGCGCCAGCGATAGCCGCTGCATTGGGGGTGTTCAATATGCGCAGTTCAATTAGGTGTGGGTGGGCCGTCGCCATGGTATTGGCAATCGTCGGCACCGCGTCGGCACAGCCAGAGGCAGCGACCGGAATGTTTGCCCAGGCAGCCAAAAAGGTTGAACCCTCAGTTGTCAGCATAGATACAAGGGGCCGTGTCTCACGCCCTGTCGCACAGGCAACGCCGGCGCCGGACGATCAGAGCGACATGCTTGAGTTTCTGCGTCGTCAGATACAGCAGCGGCCGGTAAGGGTAGTAGGCAGCGGATTTATCGTTGACAAGACAGGCTACATAGTTACAAATGCTCATGTTATCGACGGCTCGGCGAAGATAACGGTCAAGCTTGACTCCGGTGAGGAACTTGCAGCATCTCTCGTCGGATCTGACGATGAGACTGACATAGCTGTACTGAAGGTTAACGCGAAGAGCGACCTCCCGTTTGTCAGATTCGGCGACTCAGAGAAAGTGCAGGTCGGTGACTGGGTACTCGCCATTGGTTCGCCGTTTGGCCTCGACAAGAGTGTAACCGCGGGGATCATTTCACAGACACATAGAGAAACGCCTTTCACAACTTCGTTTCAGAGGTTCCTGCAAACTGACGCTGCGATCAACCGTGGCAACTCGGGTGGGCCGCTCGTCAATATGGCCGGTGAGGTCATCGGCGTAAACTCGCAGATCGCGACATCGACCGGTGATTACAACGGCGTGAGCTTCGCTCTGCCAGCGCGAGAGGTCGAGCACGTTTACCGCCAAATAGTTCTGAACGGTAGGGTCCGTCGCGGCTATCTCGGGATCCTTCTCGAATCGGTTCGTGCCGAATTCGCAGCTGTCTATGAGCTCAAGGACCATCGCGGGGCGATCGTCACCGACGTCCGTGAAAAGCAGGGTCCGGCAGCAATAGCCGGGATCAAGACGGGCGACATCATCGTCGAATACGATGGACAGAAGGTTGCGAGCGCTCAAGACTTGATCGCCCGCGTGGCAATGACGCCGCCTATGCAAACCGTTCCTGTGACCTATTTTCGCGAAAACGGCAATGTGATCGAATCCCATACCACGACGGTCAAGCTCGGCGAACGTCCCGGCAGCCGGATCGCTTCGACCGACAACAGCGATCGACGCACTCTGCCTGTGGATGGCATCGACAAGGCACCATTCGGCCTGACACTCGCCGAGATCACGCCAACCTTGGCCACTACCTACAAGTTGGAAGGGCAAAAGGGACTTATTGTGACTGAGATCAATCCCACGAGCTTTATTGCCGATGTTAAGAATTCCGCCGGCAATGAAGCCCTCGCCGAGGGCGATTTGATCCAACGCATCAACCGCGTCACAGTAACCGACCTAAGATCCTTCAGCGAAATGGTCTCCAGGCTCAAGGCTGGTGATGCCGTCGTCCTGCATGTTTTGGCCTACAGCCCGGCTGCTCGGGCCCCGCAGCTTAAGGTCGTGCAGTTTACGGTCAAGTAAGGTTCAAGTCGAAAGGCTATCATCCAAAGTCTCGGCGAACACCGTTGACTTTGGACTTTTGCCGTTAGACCTTAGACTTGAAGATTATGGCAAAAGCAACAATGGCAAAGGCAAAGCGGCCTTCGGTCAAAAAATACAATAATTATATTGCTGGTGAGTGGGTCAGATCGTCGTCGGGCGAATGGTTTGACAACGTTAATCCGGCTGACAACACGGACATCGTTGGACGTTTCCCGGAATCGACGGTCGAGGACGTTGACCGTGCCGTAGCGGCGGCGAAGGATGCAGCCACTCGCTGGCGCCGGAC
>CAZMQR010000105.1:0-6569 GCA_964568325.1 uncultured Chloracidobacterium sp.
TCATAGCCGTAGTAGCTGCGGATCGCGTCCTCGAGATGATAATAATTGCGGCTGCCGGCGTAAGCCTCGTCGCCAAGCATCATTCCGGCCCACTGCCGATCGCTCATCGCCGATGTGCCGCTGTCGGTCAGCAGGTCGATGTACACTTCTTGCGAGCGGAGCAGGAATGTATTGTATCCCGCGTCCTCGAGCGCCTTTTCGCGCTGCCCTTGGTCGGTCATCCTCAGCGGCTCGACCATCTTGATCTTCCACGGCTCGGCCCACGAACGCCGCTCAAACTGCTGGCCGATCGTCATTAATGTTTCCGGCATAAAGTTCTCCCAGCCTCAACTTTGACGGCTGAGACGAGAACTCTGTATGACGTGGGTCACAAACGGGCAGGATTGGCGGGAAATGTCAGCCTACTTTCTGCAGAAAATCTCTCGGCGTGACGATCTCGACACCGCGAAACGGATCCAACACAAGCAGGTCGCTGTCGCCGGTGATCAGATAATCAGCATCACCGCTGAGGGCAAGCTCAAGAAATTTATCGTCGTTGGGATCGCGGCAGGCACGAATCGGGCCCCTTATTCGGACCAGTTCTGAGACCTCGATGAGGTCGCGGATAAAACGGCGACGTTGAGCGTGAGGCGAATATCGATCAAATTTAGTGCGGTCGAGGGTGTCGGCCAATTCTTCGAGGACATCCAGGGAAACAAGAATAGTGCCCTTTTCGGACAGGAGGTCTAACGCCCGTCGCGGAGTGCCGCCGACTATTGCCGCGCTGACGAGAACGCTATTGTCAATGACACCGCGCAATGTGTACTAGTCCTCTTTGAGGATCTCATCGAGGATCTCTTGAGTCATGCCGTTACGACGCGCGGTATCGGCCATTTCGTCCATCGTCTTCTGCAATGCCGCGACGCTCCTCTTCCTCTCGGCAGCCGTTCGCGGCTTTCGGAACCGACGGAGTCGCATGTAGTCTTCCAAGGCGCCCAACGCAAATGTGTCCTCTGAGACGCCATCCTCGCGCGCGGCCCTGCCAAGCGTGGCCTTGACATCATCCGGAAGATCGATCGTCAGTGTTGCGCTCATAGCATTTGCTCCTTCGACAATCTAGATTCTAACAGCAGAGATTGTGGCCTACCAAGAAAAATCGCATCACCCCTGCCGCCGCCCGACCATATCGAGGCCCACGGCGGCGACCAGGATCGAGCCTTTGATGATGTCCTGCATAAAGTCGCGGACGTTGAGCAGCGACATTCCGTTATCGAGCGACGCCATTATCAATGCCCCGATGCACGCGCCGAAGACGGTGCCGCGGCCGCCCATGAGGCTGGCTCCGCCGATCACGCAGGCGGCGATGGCGTCGAGTTCCTTCAACACGCCCGCATCAGGTGCCGCGCTGCCGACGCGGGCGGTGAAGATGAGAGCTGCCACGCCGGTCAATGCGCCGAGCAGGCCGTAAACCTTGAGAATATTGCGTTTATTGTCGATGCCCGACAGCCGCGCGGCGTCGGCATTTCCGCCGATAGCGTAGAGGTATCGGCCAAAGACCGTCGAATTCGTCAGGAACGCGCCCGCCAATGCGACCGCCACCAGTATCAGCACCGGAACCGGCACACCGACATAGACGCCGAGATTTTCGTACGAATTCATCACCCAGACAAACGCCAAAATGCCGCCGACGGGAAGGACGGCCTTCAACAATTCGCGAACATAATGCGGCCCGTTCTGCCCGGAGCGTGTCCGCCGCACGGCCGCAAGCAGCACGACGATTATCGCCACGCCCGCGAGCGTCCAGCCCGCCGTCGTGCCGATGTAACTTTGCCCGATGGCCTTAAAGCTCTCATCCGCTACCGGAACCGTGTTGCCGCCGAGCAGCCATTTGACCGCGCCGCGCCACGCGAGCAGCCCGCCGAGCGTCACGATGAACGCCGGTATGTTGAGATACGCCGTCAGCACTCCGTGAAACAAACCGACGACCAACCCCACGCCGATCGCCGCAGTGACCGCCGCGGGCAATCCATAGCCCCACATCGACAGCATCATCGCCGCAATGCCGCCCGCAAATCCAAGCACCGAGCCGACCGACAGGTCGATGTTGCCCGACACGATCACCATCAGCATCCCGACCGCGATCACACCCGTCACCGACATCTGTGTCATCAGGTTAGACAAATTCCTCGGCGTCAGAAAAACGTAACCGGTCGCCCAATGAAAATACATCCAGATGAGCGCGACGACCGCGAGCATGATGTATGCCCGCAACGAGGACGTTTTGATAGTGTTAATCATATATGTCTAGACAGATATGTTACCTAATTAATTAGTAATTACTAATTAGATAATTATTAATTAGGTGTGCATGTCCACTCCTGTCGCCGCCGCCATCACGCGTTCGGGGGTGGCCTCATCTCTCGTGTATTCGCCCGCGACTATGCCTTCGTGCAATACGAGCACACGATCTGACAAGCCCAATACCTCCGGTAGTTCGCTTGATACGAGCACGATCGCCAGACCTTCGGCGGCGAGTTTGTTGATCTCGGCGTAGATCTCCTGTTTGGCCCCGACATCGATGCCGCGGGTCGGTTCGTCCAAAAACAGCACTTGCGGCTTCGTCAGCAGCCATTTGCCCAAAACGACCTTTTGCTGATTGCCGCCTGAGAGCGTTCCCGTCACGGCGAGAGGCGACGGTGCTTTTACGTGCAACGACGACATTTGCGATGCGGCGGCGACGGCCTCGCGGCGGCGGTTTGTCAGCACGCGGCCCGAGATGGAGCGAAGGCCCGCGAGCGTCATATTATCGACTATCGTTTGATCCAGAATGAGGCCATACCGCTTGCGGTCCTCGGTGACGAATGCGATGCCGTGACGGATCGCGTCAGCGGACGACGCGATATTCACCGTGCTGCCGTCGATCTCGGTCTTGCCGTCGGCACGGCCGGGCCACGCACCGAATATCGACATCAGCAGTTCGCTTCGGCCCGAACCCATCAGCCCGGCGATGCCGAGTACTTCACCGCGACGCACGCCAAACGACACGCCATCGACGACCTTCCCGACGCCGTCGGCCGCCCATGCCGTCACGCCCGAGACACTTAGCACGACCTCGCCCAGCTCGTGCCTGACCTCGGGGAAAATATCGCCCACCTCACGCCCGACCATCGCGGCAATGACGCCGTCGCGTGTCGCATCGGCCGCTGCAAACGTCGCGACCGTTTGCCCGTCGCGCAATACCGTTATACGGTTGCTCATCCTAAAGACCTCGTCCAGCTTGTGCGAGATATAGATCATGCCGACGCCGCGTTCGCGCAGCCGCCCCAATATTCCGAACAGCGTCTCGATCTCGGCGTCGGTCAGAGCGGATGTGGGCTCATCCAGAACGAGTATCTTTGCGTCCTGTGACAATGCCTTTGCGATCTCGACGAGCTGCTGCTGCCCGATACCGAGGCTGCCGGCCAACGCACGCGGATCGATATCTAAATGCAAGTCCTGCAACAGGTTAGCGGCCTTGCCGTACAGCTCAGGCCAGTTGATAATGCCAAATCGCGACGGCTCGCGGCCCAGAAAGATGTTCTCGCCGACGGTCAGTTCCTTCACCAGGGAAAGTTCCTGATAGATGATCGCGACGCCCGCCGCCTCGCTGTCGCGGATGCCCGCAAACCTAAGCGGCTGATCCCGCACGAGTATCTCGCCCTCAAAATCGCCCGCCGGATACACGCCCGAGAGCACCTTCATCAGCGTCGATTTGCCCGCGCCGTTCTCGCCGACCAGGGCGTGAAACTCGCCGCTATCAAGTGCAAACGACACGCCATCAAGCGCTCTCACGCCCGGGAATTCCTTCGCGATGTCTCGCATTTCCAACAATGGCATTTGCCCGATTTTACACGCCTCGGCCTGCATTGACCACTACGGCCTTGGGTCTCAGAGCAAATTTGGCCGCAGATAAAGCAGATGAAGCAGATTAGGAAGGATCAGAGATGGGTTGATGATCAGCTAAACTACTTCTTATCTGTTTTGATCTTTTTCATCTGCGTCATCTGCGGCTAAATGACATCCCCAGTAGCTCAACTTTGCTTCACCTGTCGCTTTACGCTAAAAACTAAATATGCCCGAGCACAACACTATCGAATCCGTCCTCATCGAGGACCGCGTTTTTGAGCCGCCGCCGGAATTTGCGAATGGCGCGCATATGCGTTCGTTTGAGGAATACCTCCTGGCCTACGCCGACGCGGCGAAGGACGTGCCCGGCTTTTGGGCGAAGCAGGCGGAATCCTTGGATTGGTTCCGGCGGTGGGACACGGCGCTCGAATGGTTTGAGCCGCATGCTAAGTGGTTCGTCGGCGGCCGCATCAATGTTTCGCACAATTGCCTCGACAGGCACCTGACGACGTGGCGTAAAAATAAGGCGGCTTTCATCTGGGAAGGCGAGCCCGGCGAACAGCGAACGCTCACATACCTGCAACTGCACCGCGAGGTCTGCCGCTTTGCAAACGTCCTCAAAAAGCTCGGCGTCAAGACGGGCGACCGCGTCGCTCTCTACATGCCGCTCGTGCCTGAGCTTGCGATCGCGATGCTCGCCTGCACGCGCATCGGAGCGACGCACACGGTGATCTTTGGCGGCTTTTCTGCCGATGCGATCCGCGACCGCGTCAATGATTGCGGCTGCAAGCTCATCGTCACCGCCGACGGCGCGTATCGACGCGGCAGCGAGATCGAATTGAAAAAGGCCGTTGACGACGCGGCCCTACAGTGTCCAACTGTTGACAACATAGTGGTTTATCGCCGCACGGGCGGCGAGATCAAGATGAAGGCCGGCCGCGACCACTGGTGGCACGAGCTGATGGAAACGGTTGACGCCGTGTGCGAGGCAGAGCCGCTCGAGTCGGAACATCCGCTCTACATCCTCTACACATCGGGCACGACGGGCAAGCCAAAGGGCATCCTCCACACGACCGGCGGCTACCTCACGCAGGCGGCCTACACGACCAAAATGGTCTTTGACCTCAAGGACGAGGACGTCTTTTGGTGCACCGCCGACATCGGCTGGGTGACGGGCCACAGCTACGTCGTCTATGGGCCGCTGGCGAATGGAGCGACCGTCGTGATGTATGAGGGCGCACCGAATTTTCCCGACTTTGACCGCTTTTGGGACATCATCGAACGCCACCGCGTGACCATCTTTTACACGGCGCCGACCGCCATTCGCGCATTTATAAAATGGGGCGAGCAGTATCCGATGAAGCACGACCTCAGCAGTTTGCGGCTGCTCGGCACCGTCGGCGAACCGATCAATCCCGAGGCGTGGATGTGGTATCACCAGACCATCGGAGGCGGCCGCTGCCCGATCGTCGATACGTGGTGGCAGACCGAAACGGGTGCGATCATGATCTCGCCCTTGCCCGGCGCGACGCCGACCGTGCCCGGAACGGCAACGAGGCCGCTGCCCGGCATCATACTCGATGTGGTGAACAAAAAAGGCGAGCCCGTCGGCGACAACGAGGGCGGCTATCTCGTCGCAAAGCACCCGTGGCCGTCGATGCTCCGCACGCTGTGGGGCGACGACGAGCGTTACAAACAGGCTTACTGGTCGGAGATCCCGGGAATGTATTTCGCCGGCGACGGCGCACGCCGCGACAGCCGCGGCTACTATTGGATAATGGGCCGCGTTGACGATGTGATAAATGTCAGCGGCCACCGCCTTGGCACTGCCGAGATCGAATCGGCGTTGGTCAGCCACGAGGCCGTCGCCGAGGCCGCCGTCGTCGGCCGCCCCGACGACCTGAAAGGCCAGGCGATCGCGGCATTCGTGACATTAGAAGGCGGCCGACAGGGAAGTGACGAACTCAAAAACGAATTGCGTGCCCACGTCGCCAAAGAGATCGGAGCCCTCGCCAAACCCGACGACATCCGCTTCACCGACGCCCTGCCCAAAACACGCTCCGGCAAGATCATGCGGCGACTATTACGCGAACTCGCCTCAACGGGCGCCGTCGCCGGCGACGTGACGACGCTCGAGGATTTCTCGGTCTTGGAAAAATTGCGTGAGGACGAAGAGTAGCTTTCCACGAGGCTGTGCAGGCACACATCCGATTTAGCCGCAGATGACACGGATGAAGCAGATCAAAACAGATAAGAGGCCGGTTTGTAACTAGTCAAACAATTTCTGATCTTTCTTGATCTGCTTCATCCGCGTCATCTGCGGCTAGATCGCTCTCGCCACCACAAATTCTGCGCGATCTGTGCGTTTTTGCACTTTCTGCCCTTTTCTGCGCGATCTGTCATTCCAATCTATTAGTGCTTCTGATAGGAATATCAACCACAGATGCACACGGATAAACACAGGTTATAAGATCCTTTGTCTTTCTATCTGTGCCTATCCGTGTCCATCTGTGGTTAAAAATTCCTATGAAACACTCAGCTGACCAACGCATCGCCGACTGCCACCGCCTTTACCTAAAATACAACGGCAAGCAACACGAACAGATCGAACGCGAGATGCGCGAGCTCGGCCACGCCCGATTCCGCCGCCGCGTCCTATACGCCCGCAACGAACGCGGCCGATGCGTGCCCGGCTGGATCGAACG
>CAZMQR010000105.1:6669-7853 GCA_964568325.1 uncultured Chloracidobacterium sp.
GCGGCCTTCGGGTAAATTCAACCACAGCAAATGGCGGCGGCAGAACAAACCTCGGCGGGCGCTGATCAACGTCAAGCGGGGCCAAGGCCCCTTCCCAACCGAGCGCACTCCAACGATGAATGCTTCAAACCTCGTCCCCTTTTCAAACTCCACGAACTCCAAAAACTCTACAAACTCTATGAACTCCACAAACTCTACGAACTTCAAAGATTGGCTCATATCTGTCTCATCGCATATGACATGGGACGCCGCTCATCATCGGCACATCATCGACACGCTGGAACGCGTTACATCGGGCGAGTGTAAGCGGCTGATGATCTTTATGCCGCCGCGACACGGCAAATCCGAGCTTGTCACCGTCCGCTACGCCGCCTGGCGCATGAGGCAAAAGCCGGAGACAAACATCATTATCGGCAGCTACAACCAGCGCCTCGCAAACCGCTTCTCGCGCAAGATCAAGACGGTGTTGTGCGAAGACATGGCCAAGTCAGAACTACCTGCGGTAGCGGGTGGTTTAACGGACGTTGGCGGGCAGCCTCAGGAGAACGCGCCGTCGCTGTCCCGATCGTTGACGAAACGGCGTGTTCAACCACCCGCTACTGCGGGTGGTTCTGACTGTCCGTTCCCGTTTGTGCGTCCCCGATTCAAAAATTCCGAGTCCGAATGGGAGACACGCATGGGCGGCGGCCTTCGTGCGGTCGGCGTGGGTTCGGGCGTTACGGGCTTTGGAGCAAACCTGATAATCGTCGATGACCCTGTAAAATCGAGGGCCGAGGCCGAGAGCATCAAGTATCGCGAGCGCGTGCATGACTGGTTCAATGACGACCTATACACACGCCTCGAACCCGACGGCCAGATCATCCTCATCCAAACCCGCTGGCACGAAGACGACCTCGCCGGACGACTCTTAGCCGAGAACGCATCGGAATGGACCATTATCGATCTGCCGGCATTGGCCGAGCCTCGATCCGCGTCGGGCATCCTGTCCCCGAAGGGGACACAGATAATAGCCCAGGGTAAGGCCGAAGGCCGCAACCCTGGGTTAGATGCCAAAAATGACGCCGACCCTGAAGGGGTCGAACCCGGCGACGCCGTTGCTCCCCTTCAGGGAGCGAACGACATTTCGCTTGTTCCTGGGGTTCCGCTCCCTTCGGTCGCTCACCCCAGGCTATTATCTTTGTCCC
>CAZMQR010000106.1:0-7770 GCA_964568325.1 uncultured Chloracidobacterium sp.
TGACGAACACGGCAACACGATCCACCTTGGCGAACGCGAATGCACGATCCAGCGTCGTCACCAGAAACTGCTGGAGGAGGCTCCGTCACCCGCGATCTCACCAGAGATTCGCGAACAGATGGGTGCTGTCGCCGTCAAAGCCTGTCAGGAGATCGGCTATGCAAGTGCGGGCACGTTCGAGTTCTTGCTGGATGAGGACGACAGCTTCTACTTCATGGAGATGAATACGCGTATCCAGGTCGAGCATCCCGTTACCGAAATGGTGACACTCGCGGATATCGTCCGGAATCAGGTTCGCATCGCTACGGGCGAAAATATTGGATATTCTCAGGATGAGGTCCAGATCGTCGGGCATTCGATCGAGTGTCGCATCAACGCAGAGGATCCTGTAAAATTCACGCCAAGCCCGGGCCGGATAACGGCTTTCAATTTCCCCGGCGGGCCGGGCGTGCGGGTCGACACGGCAGTCTATCCGGGCTATGTGGTACCGCCATATTACGATTCGATGATCGCAAAGCTCATCGTCCATGCTCGGACGCGCGAGCTCGCGATCGCCCGTATGCAGCGTGCATTGGACGTCCTTGTGATCGAAGGCATCAAGACGACGCTTCCGCTGCACAAGGCGATCATGGCAGATGAGAAGTTCAGACAGGGAAAGTTCTCGACCAAGTTTATGGAAGAGTTCAAATACGACGTAAGTTGAGAGGAAGCCGAGGAGAACGAGGCATGAAATGAGGTTGCCTCGAAGCGCTAAATATAAGATAATAAACGAGAATTACTATTAACGGTTGGTTGTTAGTCATTCACGATTTTTCGCGGTTTCCGCGCTCTGTACGGAGGGACTGCGAGCTAAAGGAGAGGCCATTTAAGGCAAGACATATATGTCAACATTAAGAGAAACGAAAGAGAAGATAGTTACCGACAACCGGACCCATGCTACCGATACGGGTTCGTCACAAGTTCAGATCGCCCTGCTGACGCAGCGGATCAACGAGCTGACCGAGCATTTCAAGATCCACAAGAAGGACAACAATTCGCGCAGAGGCTTGCTTCAATTGGTCTCGCGACGCAGAAAATTGCTTGATTATCTCAAGCGTCGTGATATCGAACAGTATCACGAACTGATCAAGAAACTCGGCATCCGCCGATAAGAGTTACGGCTTCTTCGAGCCGGACCAAATAGAGATCCTATCGAAGAAATTGCCCCGAGCTGCTGAACGTGACAGCGAAAACTAGCCGGGACAAGTTTGGATCTAGTCGAATCTAACGATTGTAACGACGAAAGGGCTTCACGTCATAGCTCTTTCGTCGTTTTTTTAAGGAACAAAATGGCAAAGAAATATTTGAATGAGTCAATCAAGGTCGGAAACCAGGACCTGATCGTCGAGACCGGTAAGGTCGCAAAACAGGCCGACGGTTCGGTCGTAATACGCTACGCAGATACGATGGTGCTGGTTGCCGCCGTGTCAGCCCGTACTGCCCGCGAGGGCATGGATTTTTTTCCGCTGACGGTCGAGTACCGTGAGAATTCGTTTTCGGCCGGGCGCATTCCCGGAAACTACTTCCGCCGCGAGGGGCGTCCGAACGAAAAGGAGGTCCTTACGTGCCGCCTGATCGACAGGCCAGTCAGGCCGCTCTTTGCGGACGGCTACCGTTTTGAGACGCAGATCGTCGCATCGGTCATCTCGGCCGACACGGACAACGATCCCGACGTGATCGCGATCACGGGAGCGTCGTGTGCGTTGTATCTCTCGGACATTCCGTTTCACAGCCCGATCGCGGGCATCAGGATCGGCTTGATCGACGGAAAATACATTATTAATCCGACCTATGATGAGCGGCGCGAATCGGACCTCAACCTGGTCGTTGCAGGTACCGAAGAGGCCATCTGTATGGTCGAGTGTGAGGCTAATGAGGTCGAGGAAAAGATCATGGTCGAGGCCTTGATGCTCGCACACCGCGAGATCAAGCGTCTCTGCCTCTGGCAGAAAGAGCTCGGCAAGGCACTGAACATCACGAAACGCGAGTTCACACCCGCACCGATCGATGAGAAGGTACTGGCCAAGGTCGAGAAGAACTTTACCGACAAGCTGCGTAAGGCCCTAGATTCGACCGGTCGCGAAAAGATCGAGGTTTACGCCGGTATTGACGCGCTCAAGAAAGAGGTCGTAGAGAGCTTTCCTGAGGACGAACCCGAGATGCGCGCGATGGCTGGAAAGGCCTTTGGCCACTTGAAGGAAAAGATCTTTCGCGAAGACATGCTCGGCAACAAGCGTCGTCCGGATGGCCGCAAGTTCTCTGAGATCCGGCCGATCTCGTGCGAGGTCGGCTGGCTCCCGCGCGTTCACGGTTCGGCACTCTTCACGCGAGGCGAGACCCAAGCGATGGTTACAACCACGCTGGGCACGAAGGTGGACGGGCAGTTCATGGATGACCTTGAGAAAGGAACGATCGATCGGCGGTTTATGCTGCATTACAACTTTCCGCCATACTCGGTCGGGGAGACTGGCCGTTTTGGCTCGACCTCGCGTCGCGAGACGGGGCACGGAAACCTCGCTCGCCGGGCGATCGCCGCGGTGCTTCCGAGCGATGAAGAATTTCCTTACACGCTGCGTATCGTTTCGGATATCACCGAATCGAATGGTTCATCGTCGATGGCATCGGTCTGCGGCGGCATCCTGAGCTTGATGGACGCAGGCGTGCCGATCAAGAAGCCGGTCGCCGGTGTTGCCATGGGGCTTGTGATGGAAGGCAATCGCTATGCGATCCTCTCGGACATCGCAGGTGCCGAGGACCATTACGGCGATATGGATTTTAAGGTGACCGGCACGGCTGACGGCATCACTGCGCTACAGATGGATATCAAGATCAGCGGCATCAACGCGATGATCCTGCAGGAAGCTCTGGAGCAGGCCAAGAAGGGCCGCCTTCACATACTCGACATCATGGCGAAAGCCATCGCCGAGCCGCGTGAGAATCTGTCGCAGTATGCTCCGCGGATCATTACTATCAAGATACATCCCGACAAGATTCGCGACGTCATCGGCAAGGGTGGCAGCGTTATTCGTGCCCTTGTGGAGGAAACCGGCGCCAAGATCGATGTCGAGGACGACGGCACTGTGATGATCGCGACGAACGACGGTGCGGCCGCCGAACAGGCGATCGCTCGTATCAAGGCGATCACGGCAGAGGCCGAGGTTGGGGAGACCTATCTCGGAACGGTTTCACGGATCGTCGATTTCGGTGCGTTCGTTGAGATTATTCCGGGTCTCGACGGGCTGCTGCACATCTCGGAGATATCCGACCGTCGCGTCAAGGATGTTCGCGACGAGTTGAAAGAAGGCCAGCAGATCCTCGTCAAGTGCATTGGCAAAGAGGGCAATAAGGTCAAACTTTCCCGTAAGGCGATTATTGCCGAGGAAAAGGCCAAGGCCGGAGGCGTCGAGGAATAAACTAACACCCGAATTTCGGGAATAGACGACCGGTTACCACTATTTTGTGGTAGCCGGTTTTTCTTTCTCAAGAATAGAAATAAACCGAAAAAGTTTTGAAAAAACTGTGGAAGATTCCCCAGATTAGGCATATTTTCCCTCTGAATTAGTGGAATTTGTGTATTTTTGGCTGGAAAAGGCGGAAATTCGTTAGAAAACAGGTGCATTAGAGCTGGTTTTTTGCTATATTTTTCGCACTGCCCCCCAAAAATCGATCGACAGTGAGTGCCAACCGAACTGTGGAAGCCGATCAGGCTTTTGCCGTTAATACTGTTTAGTCAGGTTACAGACATGAGAAACATAAATGTAAGAGGGTTACTCTCGGTAGTTTGCGTCATATCGATCTTGGCGGGCTTTAGTAAGGTCGCAGCCGGGCCTGTGCAGTTTGGCGACGTTATCCAACTCGTTAATGCCCGTCCGGGCAAGGCCGAGACCACGATGTTTACGCGGCTATCGGTTGACGACCAATATTCGTATCTAACAGGCGACGATGACGACGACAAGAAGAAACAGCAGGATGGCCGCGTCATCACCGAGACCCGGACCGATATCGTTCAGGACGAGGTCTGCGATTGCGAAGAGGAAGTCGTCAAGAAGCGTGGGTTTCCGAAATGGGCCCTACTCGGGTTGGCGGCGATCCCGATCGCGTTCATCCTGATCAAGCGCAAAAAGGATACGCCGACGCCAACCGCGACCGTGCCGTTCCAGACGCCGACGCCGGGAGTTACGCCGACGCCGGGAGTTACCCCGACGCCGGGGGTTACGCCGACGCCGGGAGTAACACCCACGCCCAAGACAACGCCGACACCTCAGGCGAGCCCGACACCGCCCGAACCGGTTCCCGAACCAATGACGATCCTGTTGTTTGGCACCGGCCTGGCATCGATCGGACTGGCTGCCCGCCGCAGATTTGGCAAGAAGGGCGAGACGAAAGGTGAAAAAGACGCGGAATAGATATATGATGTGTGACGCGCCGCCGACGGGCGGCGCGGCCATCGTCTAGAGGAAACGAAAGATGCGATTCAAGAGATATAACTTTCTTTTTATGGTTGGCCTGGCCCTCACCCTCGGGCTGACAACGGCGTTTGCGAGCGGCGGCGACAAGGATTCAAAGCGCCCCAAGAATACTGGGACGCTGAGCGTCAAGACCGCCGACAAAGCCTATCCGATCAAGGTTGACGGCCAGTATATAGGCATGAGCGGTGTTGGCCACGGTGCCGAGTTCTACCTCAGCCCCGGTATCCATACTGTTGAGGTTACCGGCGAGGATGGCAAGGTTTGGCGTGACGAAATAAAGATCCTGCGTGACCGCAAGCACTGTGTCTGCCTTAAGATGATCCGCGAGACCATCACCAAACCATGCCCTTACCGATTTCATCTCGAAGGGCCTGATCGTATTACAGAAGGCGACCTGGTGACCTTTGCGGCGATCAATTCGGGGACGGCACCTATTCCGCTGCGATACGCCTGGCGCGTTTCGAATGGGCGGATCACGAGCGGGTTGGGCTCCACGTCGATAACGGTCGATTCGTCCGGTATTGGAGGCAAGACGATCAACGCCGAACTCGACGTCAATGATGACGTGTATGATAATGCGTGCCGTCAGGTCATCTCGGTGCCGACGGATGTCGTGCCGCAACGCGAGCCCGAGGTCCCCAAGCCGTATCGTTGTGACGAGTTTGAGTCCAAGTCTGCTGACGAGGACAAGGCCCGGCTCGACAACTGCGTGATCCAGGCACAGAACACGCCTGATTCGCAGCTCTACATCATCATCTATCCGGGTACTGACCGCCGCAGTACGACCGTAAACACATACGATCGACTTTCGAAGCGTGCTCTGGATTACCTGGTAAAGAATCGAGGCTTTGATCCGAGACGCATCCAGATCGTCAAGGGCAGCACACGGCTCAAGACAACGTTTGTTCTGTGGATCGTTCCGCCGGGAGCGACACTGCCGCCAATCGACTAGGGCGGGCGGAGAGAAATAGAGGGACGGGCGTTTGTCGCCCGTCCTTTCTTAGTTTTGGCACCCACCTGCGGGCATTCGTGTGTTCGGGACGGCGACGCCTGACTTCTCGAATAACTCACGGCTCTGACTTACGAACTGTTGCCCCGTGACAGCTTGGCCCTTTCCGCAGAGGGCAAGCCCGAGTGTCAAGAGCGTTCGGGCCCGAACCGGGCCAGTCGGTGCCGACGAGCGATCATTGATCTCTATCGCTGACCGGCTCAGTCTCTCAGCCTCTGTGAAATCTTTCTGTTCCAAGGCGGCTAGGGCTTGATAGTTGAGATTACGGGTCAGGTAGTTGTTAGCATCGCCGATCGTATTCCTGTATATATGCTCACCTTCTCGCAGCAGTCCGATTGCCTCGTGGTAGTTCTTTTGTCGGAGAAGACACTCGCCGAGCTTAGTAAGGGCGACACCGGTCTCCCATCTCGGGTCCCCGGAAAGGGTGCGAAATCCGGCGAGCGATTCGCGGAGCAGTGCCTCACTCTCATTAACTTCTCCTTTTTCGAGCACCGCGGCCCCAAGATTTAGTTTGATCTCCGCCGCCAGCCCTTGTTCAGTCGGGGCGAGATCGATCCCCGAAATAGTGGCCGAGGCATCTCGAAGGATCCGGACCGCGTCGTCGGTATCGCCTTGCATTACGAGTATTGAGCCCAAGCCATGCAAGGCAGCGGCGAGCAAATACCTCTGTCCGTCGGGCCGCCCTTCGTCTCGATCGGAGCGCAGCGTCGAGACCAGTTTTTCGTAGAGCAGCTTTCCTTCGTCCCATTTTCCTAGTTGGAAGAGCGACTCTCCGAGATCATTGGCCGTGATAAGAGCCTCGCGGTGTGCCTCGCCATAGAGGTCATTCTGGATCGCCAAGGCCGTACGCAGACATTTTTCGGCCAGAAGGTGACGGCCCTGTGAATTATAGACCTTGCCGATCGTACGATAGATCTTCGCTCGAACCTCCGGCTGGTCGGCCAACTCGGTATCGAGCCTCGGGGCGATGTTGTCCAGCATTTGATTGATCGTGACATCGCGGGCTTGTCCAGCGCCGGCCGAATTCCAGCTTTGATTTGAGTACGAAAGCATCTCCTGCAAGAACTGATTGATTCTTTCGGCCTTCGTCCGTTCACCTTCTGCGGCATCGCGCTGACGGCGAGCCTCCTTTGCCTGCCAAGCTGTGGTGGCGATTCCGCCGATCAGTATCAGCACGAGCAGGGCGGCCATTCCAGTGCCGAGACGGTGGCGGTCGAGGAACCTAGCCGTTCGGTAAGCAATTGTGTCTTCGCGGGCCATCACCGGCAGGCCCGCAAGATGTCGCCGGATGTCGTCAGAGAATTGCTCGACCGATGCATAACGCCGTTCAGGCTCTTTTCGGAGAGCCAAGAACACAATGTTCTCAATGTCACCTGCAAGGTCTCCGGCACTGATCCGCCTACTGTTCGTGGTGTCGTCTGACACACGTTTTTGCGGAGACGTAGGTGCAGTTTCACAGATAACGCGGATCATTTCCTCCGGGCTCCGCGTATCAAACCTATACGGCGAGCTTTCCGCAAGCATCTCGTAGAGCACTACTCCGAGGCTGTAAACGTCCGAGGCAGTGGTGATCGCCTCGCCTCGGATCTGTTCGGGGCTGGCGTAATCCGGCGTAAATGCGCCGAAATTGGTCACTGTTTGTGCCTGCGCTCCATCACTTTCCAGGATCTTAGCGATCCCGAAGTCAAGTAGCTTTGGACGTCCGTCCGGCGTAACGAATATATTCGATGGCTTTAGGTCTCGGTGGACGACAAGCCTGCGGTGTGCGTAAGCGACCGCCTCGCAGACCTTTTGGAAAAGGACGAGGCGTTCCTTAATGGCCAACTGTTTTGCAAACTCGGTGATCGGAACGCCGTCGACATATTCCATGACGAGAAAAGGAAGTCCGTCAGATGTCGTTCCGCCGTCAAGCAGCCGGGCGATAAACGGATGCTGAAGGTCAGCAAGAATCTGCCGCTCATGTAGAAAACGCCGTCGTACATTTGGCGTATTAAGGCTCGGGCGAACGACCTTGATCGCTACCTCATGCCGAAACTCGCCGTCGAACCGTTCGGCGAGAAATACAGCACCCATTCCGCCATGGCCGATCTCGGAGAGTACTTTGTAACGACCGAACTCCTTTCCGATAAACGAAGATGGGCCAACCACGATCGACGAGACCGAGCACGCGGACGACTCAATAAAATCGCCTGCGCTCTCATGCGAGAACAGCAGCGAGCGGACTTCGTCGAACAGGTCGCCATTCGATCCGCA
>CAZMQR010000107.1:0-7628 GCA_964568325.1 uncultured Chloracidobacterium sp.
CGTTTGATCGTTTTGCTGTATCTGGATCGTGAGCTGTTTGCCGCGAAGCAGACTGAGATATTGCAGCAGATTGCTGTCGTTCATCGCCTCTATGGCTTCTTTGACGACCTCGACCATTTTAGGATCGGAACCCTCGGCGCGAACGTAGCGGAACGTCTTTGCATCCAGCTTGCCATCCTTATCGAGTTTGCCCGTCGCGGCGATGATGAACTGCGAATCGAGTTTGACCTGATTTTGGTCGATGAGGCCGTTTATCGTATTTGCGAGATCCACAAAGGGCCGCTTGTTGATCTCGACCTCGGCCACGGGGCCTGTCGGTTCGACGGCCGGTGATGGCGACGGGGACGGTTTTACCTCGGCGACCTGATTAGGATCAGGAATGCCCGGAGTCGAGCCGTCGGGGTTCGTTGCGGGCGGTGTTTTTGCGGGGCGCTTTGGCTTATTGAGGCGAGGCCGCGGGATATTGTGGCCGGCGGTCGGGTCATTACTTCCGAAGCCCGACGGCAGGTCACCCTCGACCGAATTCGGATTTGACGGCGGAAGGTTTGGCTTTGTATCGAGCATGCTGCCGCCATTGATCGATGGCGATGCCATCGGGATACCATCCGGTATTCCGGGAATCCCGCTCGTCATCGTCGGATCATTGGCGAGGCTGGCCATCATTGCGAGTTCGTCACGGTTTGCGACCTGAAAATAACCGTCCGGATACGACAAAGGCGGCGTCGAGCCCGTCATATCAACGAACGTTACATCGTAATCCTCGCCGAGAGCGGTCTTTTCGTAAGCCGCATCAACATATTCGCGGTCCGTCCCAAAGAGCATCGCCCCGACATAGACGGTGTCGAGAACCTGGCAGACACCGCCAACGAGCGGGCTGTCACAGCCCTTCATCGTCAGCAGCGATGTCTGGGCAAACACAAGCAGGGCAAGCAGGTTTGCAGCGGCCGAGATGCCGAGGATCTTATAGATCCGCGGGCCGAGGTCCCACGTCCTAAGCTCGTAGCCGTAAAGGAAGTCACCCTCAGACGGTGGCGTCGCCACGCGTTCGGGCTGCACCGGCTCCTGAGGTTCGTATAAAGACTGCTCAAACATATAAGAATATGAATTCGTCCGTCTGATTTAGACGTCACGCCACGCAAAATCGTTGCGAGGCAAATAGATATGCTAACACCAATGGTGGCCGTTTTGAAAGATAGACTTTCGCCCTTCAAAGCTATACCATCGGCGATAAATGCGCCGCCGAAGTGACGACAAGCGCCGTAACCGCACGAGCGGGCGGCCAAGGGAAGAACGAAGAAGTAAACGTCCGTTTGCAGGTGAAAGTTCCGCAAAGAGCGTCGTCCAACCGCAAACACCGCAGCAATTACAGGCTGTCGAACGCCTCTTGAGCGGCATCGGCGTACCCGAAGATCGGCCGTTCGAGGCCGATCCGTTCCAGGTCGAGGCCCTTGCAGCGATAGAGCATGAGGACGTTCTCGTGACCGCTCCGACGGGCAGCGGCAAGACGTGGATCGCTCGAGAGGAGATCCGCCGATTGCTTGCCGCCGGCAAACGCGCATGGTACACGACACCCCTGAAGGCCCTGACAAACTCGAAATACGCCGAGTTTCAGGCGGAATTCGGTGCCAAGAATGTCGGCATTCTCACCGGCGACCGAAAAGAGAATTCCAACGCTCCCATCATTGTAGGGACGACCGAGATATACCGTAACCAGCTATTCGACGCCCTGCGCGAAGGCTTTGACGTCGATGCCGACTTTGTCATTCTCGACGAGGCCCATTACCTCGCCGACGAGGAACGCGGCCACGTGTGGGAAGAGGCAATAATCCTCTCGCCGCCTCGTATCCGTTTATTACTCTTGTCGGCGACGGTCGGCGGTGCTGAGGACTTTGCGGCATGGATCGGCGAGATTCGCGGCACGACGGTTCGCGTTGTCAAAGCCGGGCCGCGTCCCGTGGAGCTTCGCTCGGCATATCTGTCGAGCAATCTACAACTGTTCCCACTGGTTGGGCCGGACGGCACGTTCAACCGCGACCTCGAACGGTTCGAGAGGCAGCGGCAGCATTTTGGCCGGCGGCGACGGCGTTAGCTACTTTAGTTTGCTCACCAGAATGTCGATATCGCTTTGCGGTATGGTGATATCGAGTGTGACGTCCGCAGCTCGTGTGCCGAGCTTTACGGCCCTCAGCGAACGGCTGTAGAGTTGCTTGTCCGCATTCTTCGATTGGCCCCATACCAGACCGCCCATATCGCGGAGCACTTCGAGCAGATCCTTTAGTGAAAGAGCCTCAGCGGCCGATGGTGTCTTGGCGACTGCCGCTATCGTCAGGCCGGCTGCGGCGAGGTCGATCGAGCCCGACACGACCTGAACTGCCGCGACCTTCTTGCCAAGGTCGTCGTTATCGACCGGCAGCATGGCGGAGAGGAGCCCGCCGTTCCGGACGGCGAAATTGATCGCCGCGCCTTTTGTCGGTAAGAGGCGATTGATGTCACGTGCGACGTGCGTGTGGCCTGAAAGCGTTTCCCTAACACGGGCGAGCGAACCAACAGCGAGCGTCTGCGGATCGATCACCGCCATTGCGATCTCCTGTCTGAGTGCTTTTGCGATCGTATCGTGGATCGCCCCGCCGTTTCCCGGGCTTTTATCGCTGGCAGCGTGTGGCCGGAAGATCATGATCGTTCTCCCGTTCATTGCTTCCTCACGGACAGAACCGCCTGCGGCGGACTTTGCGGCTGCGAACACCGCATTTAGATCGGCCGTTCCGCTCGCGACCGCGATCGCGTCGATATCGAGGTCATTGGTCAGGCCCTGCTTCACTGTCAGGCCGACCGCGACCTGATCAAATGAGCGGAGATCGATGCCCGTGCGTGCGTGAATGCCAGAGATGTTCTCGGTGATCTTGGCGAGCAAAGGCTGGTTTGACACGAGAGCCGTGGGCACCGCGGTATCCAATAGCCGCTTAGTGTCGATCATCGCGACGCCGTCGGAGGCGGGCAGCATGGCAACGAGCCGGGCCGCACGGGCCTTTGCCTTTGCGCTGCGGTTGTCACCGCCGGCTATTGCGACGGCATTAAATATCAAGGCGGCGGTCGCCGCAGCAGTAAAGATCCGATATCTCATTCGATCACTCCGCATCTCAAGTCGTTACGATAACAGATGCCGAACAGTTCTGAAATGTTTGCCTCAATAGGCAAACGAAACCGGGAGGCAGTTCACTGGCACGACGCCTGCATCGCCGACGTTTGTGGCCTACGTCCCGCGGCCCGCTCGCTCAGGTAGTAATGCCATAGCAGCCTTGCCGCCACGGACCGCAACGGGCGCCAGCGTTCCGCAAGCTTTAGGAATTCATCTGACGATGGCCGAGGCTGCCCTGACAGCCGTTGCCATGCGGCGTGCAAAGCTATATCGCCCCGCGGCATCACGTCAGGACGAAGAAGGGCCATGAGCAGGTAAATGTCGCTAGTCCATTCGCCAACGCCTTTCAGGCTTGTGAGCCGGGCCTTTGCCTCGACGTCGGGCAGCAAACTCAATCCGTTGAGATCTAGCTGCTCTTGCAGCACGGCGTCGGCGAGATGCCGTGCATAGGCGGCTTTCTGCCGGCTAAACCCGACCCGTTTCATCTCACTGTCATCGAGCGAAAGGACATTCTCGGGCGATACATCGCCAATGCGTGCTGTGAGCTTGTCGAAGCAGGCCCTTGCGGATGCGAGCGAAACCTGTTGCTCTAAGATGATGTGCAGCAGCGTCGCAAATCCGGGCCTCCGGTCCCACAGGGGTGGCGTGCCGTAGGTTTCGTAAACGTGAGCGAGTTCGCGGTGTCCTGTTGCGAGTTTTCGAGTTGCGGCGACAAGTGTCTCCGATGTCAGTGTTTGCGTCATTGCTCTTGGCCAAACACACGCGCAAAGACCGTATCGACATTTCGAAGGTAATGTTTGAGATCAAAAACACGTTCGATCTCTTCGGCTGATAGTTGTGCCGAGATACCCGCGTCGTTCTTGACAAGTTCGCTGTATTCGCCACCCTCGTCCCATACCTTCATCGCGTTCTCTTGTGTCATCGCGTAGGCGTCCTCACGCGACACGCCCTTTTGCGTCAATGCAAGCAGCAGTTGGCCGCTGAAAACAAGCCCGTGCGTGAGTTGAAGATTCTGGAGCATGTTCTCCGGATAGACGACAAGCGTGTCGAGTAGCGATGCTGTCTTTGCGAGAATGTAATCGGTCGTCGCGCTGGAGTCGGGTAATACGATCCGTTCTGCGGATGAATGTGATATGTCGCGCTCGTGCCACAGGGCAACATTCTCAAGGCCCACGATGGCGTTTGCTCTTACGGTGCGAGCCATGCCGCAGATCCGTTCCGAGAGGATCGGATTTCGCTTATGGGGCATCGCAGAGGAGCCTTTCTGGCCAGCCTTGAATGCCTCCTGCGCCTCGCGGACCTCGGTGCGCTGCCAATGACGGACCTGCATCGCCATCTTCTCAAGTGAAGACGCAATGATTGCAAGTGTCGTAAGGTATTCGGCGTAGGATTCGCGTTGAATTACCTGCGTTGAGACCTTAGCCGCCGTCAGTCCGAGCCGTTCGCAGACACGCTGCTCAACGTCAGGCGACAGGTGGGCAAACGCACCGACCGCACCGCTGATCTTGCCCTTTGACACCGCTTCTTTAGCCCGCTCGAGCCGTTCGCGGTTCGAACGCATGTCCTCATACCACAAGGCCCACGTCAGACCGAAAGAGGTCGGCTCGGCGTGAATGCCGTGGGTGCGGCCGATCTGCGGCGTGTCCTTAAACTCGAACGCTCGCCGCTTGAGCACGGTCATCAAACTATCGATCTTGGCAAGCAGCAGATCACATGACTCTTTCAATAACAGGGCATTCGCGGTATCGACGACATCGCTCGACGTGAGGCCATAGTGGACAAAACGCGACGCGGGGCCAATATTTTCGGCAAGATTCGTCGTAAAGGCGATCACATCGTGATCGGTCGTCTTTTCGATCTCGTTGATCCGCTCGACGGTGAACGCGGCCTTTGACCTGATCTCTGCCAACGCATCCGACGGGATCGTGCCATCCTCGACATGGATCTCGCACACCGCGATCTCAACATCGAGCCATTTTTGGAACTTGTTATGAAGCGACCAGACCGCGCCCATCTCGGGCAGTGTGTAGCGTTCGATCATAGCTCGTGTTAAATGATTCCCTTATCGATCAGCAACTCCGCATTCAAGACCGCACAGCCTGCCGCCCCGCGAACCGTATTATGGCTCAGCGACACAAAGCGGTAATCAAAGACATTGTCGGGAAACACACGCCCGACGGTGATCGTCATGCCATTCCCGTTGTCGCGATCGAGCCGTGTCTGCGGGCGTGACGGTTCATCTGTGACCTCAATGAACGTCTCAGGTGCCGAATGCAGATCGAGTGCCGGAAATTCACGCATGGCGGCGACAACCTCCTCGAGCGTGCCTTTATTATTCAGATTCACGCGCACCGAAACCATGTGTCCATCCACCACATTTACCCGAAAACACTGAGCCGACACCGGAAAATCGGCCTTGACGATCACGCCATCGGTAAATTCACCCAATATCTTTTGTGCCTCGGTCTCGACCTTTGGCTCTTCGCCGGCAATATATGGCACGACGTTATCGACAATGTCGAGTGAGGCGACGCCCGGATAGCCCGCTCCTGAGATCGCCTGGAAGGTCGTCAGAATGACCTCCTTGACACCAAATGTCCGATGCAGGGCGGCAAGTGGCGGGGCGAACGAGATGACAGCGCAATTCGGGTTTGTGACTATAAAGCCTTCTGTCCAGCCGCGGTTTTCCCTTTGCTTTTCGATCAGCCCAACGTGCTCTGCATTTATCTCAGGGATCAGCAGCGGAACGTCCTCGTCCATGCGATAGCTCGACGAATTCGATATCACCGGATAACCCGCGCGGGCAAATGCTTCTTCGGTCTCGCGCGCGACGTTCGAAGGCAGGCTCGAAAAAACAATGTCGCAATCCAGCGGCGGCTCGATCGGCTGAACGACGACGTCGCGAACTGATTCCGGGATCGTTCCCGGCAGCTTCCACGCACACGCCTCTGCGAACGGCTTGCCCGCCGACCGGTCCGACGCCGCCAGAGCCGTGATCTCAAACTGCGGATGACCTTCCAGCAACTGACAAAACCGTTGCCCAACCGTGCCCGTCGCACCCAAAATTCCTACTCGATACTTTTTCACTTTTTACCTTCTAAACTCCAACCGCTTCTTGCATCCGTCGCACGCCCTCGATCATTCTCTCTTCCGTATTGCAAAACGAGATCCGCAAAAAGCCTTTTGCTTCCGGGCCAAATGCAACGCCCGGAACGGTAACGACTCGATTCTGGAGGCATTTCTCTGCGATCTCAAGGTCGTCGCCAAGCCCACGAACGTCGAGCATCGTGTAGAATGCACCTTCGGGCGAGGTGGCGTGGAGGCCCATTTCTCTCTCAAACAGATCGACGAGAAACTGCCCACGCTGACGGTAAACGTCGCGAGCATACTGCTTGGCCGTCTCGGCTTCGTCTGTCCAGGCCAGGAGCGATGCCTTTTGAACGATCGTTGCGGCGCAGACAGTCGTAAAGCCGTGCAGTACCTGTATCGCCTCCATTACGTCCGCGTCCTTGCTCGCGGCCCAGCCGAGGCGCCAGCCGGTCATTGACAATGATTTCGATAGGCCGCTGACAATGATCGTCCGGTCGTAGAATTCGCTCGCGGAGCGCGGCCGCTCACCAAAATACAGATCGCTGTAGATCTCGTCCGATATGAGCCAAATTCCGGTGGCATCGAGCGCCTCGGCGATGTCGCGGAGGTTTTGCTCAGTCAGTATCTTGCCGGTTGGGTTTGAAGGCGAGATCACGACCGCGGCTTTGGTCTTATCGGAGATCTGGGACTTGAAATTTGAGATATCAAAGCCAAACTCATCGTCGGCCGGCATCCTGTAATAAACAGGCGTGCCCTGAGCTATTCGCGTGCATGCGTCATACGCGGGGAAGCTCGGGTCTGGCAGCAGCACCTCGTCGCCTTCGTCAACGACGCACATAAAGGCGTCTGTCATCGCCTCCTGCGACCCGCAGGTGACGACGACGCCCGTCCGTGGCAGGCCGAGATGCGGATACTGCTCCGCGATCTTGTCCCGCAATGCCGGAAGGCCCGGATGCGAGGTGTAGCCGTTCTGCTCACCGGCGGCAACGTGGGCCGCCTCGTCGCGCATGAACTGCGGCGTCGGTAGGTCAGGCTCGCCTAAGCCGAAATTGATGCTGTCGGGCAGGGCACGCTCAAAGAACTGGCGGATCAGCGTCGGCTGGAGGCCGCGCATTCGCCGGGCGGGCGTGAACTCTCGTTGTGTCTTCGCGTCGGTCATTCTCCTATCGGCCGTCGGGTAGTTCTGACTGCTCCATATCTTCGCGCATCTCGCCGATCTCGACATTGAGCTCACCCTCGGCGATGGTTGTCGGGTCGCCGGTCAGGGCACCGCCTATCTCCTCGATCTCGCCGATCAACTTCTGGCCGAGACCCGTGATCTTGTCCTTAAGGCCCTTGTTTTCCTCATCGATGGGTATTGTCATATTGACCATCATAACTCAATGCCGCGTGAGGCACGATT
>CAZMQR010000108.1:0-7611 GCA_964568325.1 uncultured Chloracidobacterium sp.
TCTGCTGCGATCCGGGGCCGCCGAGAACGTACCACATGCCGGTGGACGGCCGCCAGACCGCGAGGTCTGCGGGCGGGGCGGCGTTAGCGTTGGCGTCTTCGACGGCTAAAAGCCGGGAGCCTGCGTAGATATACTCCTTACTGAGTTGGGGCGTCGGTGTCGGATCGGGTGGAGCGAACGGTATCCAGCTGTTCGGTGCGCCCTTCGGCAGCTTCTTGCCGAACCAACCATAGCGTTCGCCGGTCATCGCATCCGTCCTCGGCAGCCAGCCGTTCGACGCAAATACGCCGACAACGAGTAGCAGCCCGATCAGCAGTACGCTGATGCCGACGATATGCCGTCGAAGCCAGACGCGTACTCCACGTGGAGTCTCGGTTTGATCTGTATTGAACATAATCCTCCCATGTCACCCCGGGACAAGGGTGGATGGCGAGGGACTGGGAAGCCGTCGAAATGTGAAAGTCTCTAGGGGTAAGAGATTCGCTTTCGGGAGCGTCGGAGTCGCGATTTGTGCCATCCACCGAGCCTCATCCCGGTACTAGCTCAAAAAGCCTATGAACCCGCTTACAAAAAAGAACAACAAGACTATGCACCCAGACCGGTATCCTTGTCAAGGAAGCGGGTAGTGGATCGACCCACTGGTGACCCCACCGGCCCACTACCAGGAGGCGGGATGAGTTGAGAGAAAGTTGTGATCCGTGTTATGGTGTACGCGCCCATTTCCAAAAACAATCTAAGGAGACTCTCATTATGGCTAGCCTTATCTTCCCAAACCGTATCGCGCAGTGCCTTTTTTTCGCTCTGGTGTTTACATATGTCGCGAGCCCGCAAGAGCCAGAGGACTTCGGCCAGTTTCATGTGACCGTCCAAAAGGCCGGCCAGCCACCGATGCCAATCAATTACGTAGGCATCCTAAACGCCGGTGACAAGATGTTCGTGAAGGTCGACCAGAGCTACATCGACAGCGCAGGCACGCCGATCGATTTTTCGAGTCTGTTGTATAAGAAGCTCGCGGTTCTGTTTGTTCCGACCAAGAAAGAGCAGTTGTCCTTCATGCTTCAGAACAAAAGTGTGACCTATCAGGAGCGCGATCTCTGCACCACAGATTGGCAACCGTGTCAGATCCCATTCGAGTTCAGGGTACCATACGCCAGTTTTCCCATAGTCTTTCTAGTGAGCAAGAGTGGATACCGGAATCAGCTGGTAAAGATGGTAACGCCGCAGAATTTTCAAGGGATCGTAAAGAGTTCGAAGGTGCCTCTTGAGATGCACATCGCCGCACAGAAACTCGGGTTTCTGTCCGACCTTACGGAAATGCTCGAGGTAAAGAAGATTGAGTCACGGAAGGTCCTCCATGCCCTATTTGAGAGTGCTTCGAAGAAGTACAAAGTCTTTGAAAAAACTGGATGTGACGGCGCCGACGGCAAAGGGATGCAAAATGCCAAAGAATTGGCGAATAAGAGAGCGCCAGGGGCCGAACCCACCCAAAGTGAGATCTACAAAGGAAAGCTGCTTTGTCTTGTCGAAACCAGCGATGCCGCAGTTCAGGCGTTTAACAATTTGAGGCAAAGCGGCGGGTTCGACGTGAAATCGGTGGTCTATATGTTGGCAAATACTGCGCTCAACATCTTTATCGACAAGTTCCCTAGCATGGGTATCTATTTCACCGTGGCTAAGCTTGCTTTGGTCATTTTGCAGGAGATTTTCAAAAAGGCCCCTCTTGAGGTTCTTTCCGCGTTCGCAAATCCATCGTCGCAGTTTGGCACATTTGTCCTTCTTAGTGCCCCGCCCGATATACGAGTCACCGAAGACACGATGGTCGCCGCTGAGGTCACCGACCCGAAGGAGAAGGAGAAATTGACGGACCCGCCAGGCCCCGAGCCCGGAGATCCGGCAAAAACCGAGCGGGCACGGTTCTTCCTTCCTATGGAACTTCGAGGGGGTCTTAAGTTTACCACCGAGCAATTAGGTGCGATGAAACCGGAACCCAAGGTACCGTGCTTAACAAAAGGGGAGAATGGCTGGGGCTTGGACGACAAACTGCTCAACGATCCTTTGTTGAGAAACTTGTCCGTCACGCTCTTTGACGCAGACGGCGCAACCGAAGCGAATGCAACTAAGAAGCTAGTATTTGCTGGCGACAAAACAAAGAAGGCATCAGGGTTTATAGGCGTTACTGTAACGGACGAGCAATGGGTTGACATCTCGACATGGACGAGCCCTAGCGGCACTATCCGCTTCACCTATGGCGATACTCCGGTCGCACTTCCATTCATGGCGCCCAAAGCGAGAAAAGTTGACGTGGCGTTTGCACAGGACTCGCTGTTCAAATTTCGGAGAGGCAGGCCCGCTCGTCTTGTCTTTAAGTCAAAAGAACTGACACCGAACTGTGTAGATAAAGTTACCTATAGTTTTGGAACGTCACCGGTTGTGCAGGACCTAGACGACTTTGAGAATTTGACCCTAACCGCCATCGAAACGGAATCATTGGCAGGTGGTACAGGAAGGATTGAGTTTCAGCAGTTTGGCAGTGACGAGATATCGGCCGCGTCAAAAATCACGCTACTCGATCACCTTCCGGCAATAACCTCGGTTAGGGCTTTCGAAGGAGACAAGTTTGCAGTCGTTCAAGGTACTAACCTGACGGAGTTCAAGAAGGGTTCTACATCGCAACATCAGCTGGTGTTCGTCGATTTGGACGACAACGAGATGGGTACGATTGCGTTTACCTTCGAGCCTTCATCTGCTACGCGGGGGACAATAAATCTTGCCGGGAATGCCGCCTTCCCCCAAGAGAGGTCACGGTTCAGGGTCAAGATGAAAGTGCCCGGAGGTGAGTCCGTCGAGTCAACTTCCGCTTCCGTCGTCGCTGGGGCCCGACCCGCGTTCATAACGTCCCCCGAGTGCATCGTTGGCGAAGATGGATCGAAGACTCTCGCGCCGACGAAAGCCATTGATGAAAGTTCGCCGTTCGATCTTGGTCCGTGTGTTAGTGCAAAAAACACCCCAACACTTTCGATCGTCTTGCGAAGACCGCCGACCTCCCCGTACAGGTTCGGAAACGGACAGTCCTATAAGGTACGTGTGGCTGCCGTATCGAGACTTGGTCGTGAAGATGACGCGGAAGAAAAACTTTATGACACAGATCTTACGGTTGACAACCATTCGGCTGTCTTGCAACTTCCGATCGCGGCCGGACAGTTTGAACCCATTAGGGATATCGCCGAGGAGGGTACGATGATCCGATTGAAACTCCGCGATCCCGTGAGGGGTGAGAGCGATTGGTACACGCTTGGCCAGGAATTTGTCACCCTTCCCAAGAACCTGTCATTGGATTGTACTTTCAACAACAAATGCAAGTTGTCCGGCGATCTGACCGGACTCGCTCAGGCTGCCGTTTCGGAAAATCTGCAGGGGGAGCCGCAGTGGACAGAAGTCGCCAATGTTGCCCCGGGGAGCTACGTTACGCTGCCGCTTATTTCAATCCCGACGCAACCTGTGGGAAATCCCTATTACTTCTACATAAAGATGCGGGGAAGTTCACGCTCGATCAAAGTCAAGTTTCTGCCGGGCAACACCTCCTTCGTATACAAACCCGCGCTTGGCACTGCGGTGATAATGTCGCCCAATTGATCTAAGTGCCATTGCGGTCGACGGACTCGCTCGTGAGGGAGACAATCGTAGTGCCGACCCGAAGCAACGCTTTTCCCTACCGAATAGTTCGCGGTTCGCAAGTGGGATTCTAGGTGGGAATCGGAAAACGCATCCCGAGAGATCCTTATAAGTTGTTGAAAAGATGGAGCCACCCGTCGGATTTGAACCGACGACCTTTCGATTACGAATCGAATGCTCTACCAACTGAGCTAGGGTGGCTTACAGGAGGGCCGAATTTTTGAATATACGTGGCGGCTCGCGATGTGTCAAGCGCCTTGACTTGATGCACTTATGCATTTGCCGTTGCATTGCTAATACGCTAACATTTGTTTCATGGAAAACGAAGATTTCGTCCGCCGCCTCGACAAGGCGTTTGAGCACCAGTCGATGGCCGACGTCGCTCGGCGGCTGCGAATTCCGCACGCGACGGTAAGGAATTACTACAAAGGCCGGCTGCCCGCGTCCGACGTGCTCATCAAGATCGCACGCGAGAGCGGCGTGTCGATCGACTGGCTGCTCCTCGGGAAAGGCGAGATGTATATCGGCGACACCGCCCGCGTCGACATTGGCCGGTTTATCGAGAACAAGATCAGCGACCTTATCGAAGAAAAGCTCGCAAATACAGGCCGCGAAGCCATTCGCGACCTCGGCACGATCGACGAATTCGACGTCGACGCTGCCGTTCGCAAGCTCGACGAACCGCAGGCGGTGATGCAGGAATGGTTCCGTCACGAGGGCCGCGAATATCCGCAGGACTACGGCATCGTTTTCTTCCGCGGCTGGGAATCGTTTACTGTGCGACAGAAGGCTGAGGCCGTTCGCGATGCAAAACGGGTCATCGACCGCTCGTATCCCAAGCGATGAAGTTCATTCTCGAAAAACTCTCACGTCTGCGCATAGGATGGAACGAATGTGTCCTGACTGAGGCAGATTTTCACCGTCTCTGCCGTCGATTTCGCATCCGCGTGGATGAAATGCCGCTCAGGCCGGGCGGCTTTTACTATCGGCTTCGCGGTCGCGATTTTATCGCCATCGACAGCAAATTGTCGGGCATCCGCAAGCTCACCGTGCAGTTTCACGAGTTCGGCCACTACCTGCTCCACACGCCCGAAAGCGGCACGAGTGCCAGCTTTCACCGCGTCGGCACACGCACGCACAAAGAACGCGAGGCCGACGCCTTTGCCCTCTGCGCCGTATTGCCGCTCGCCCTGATCCAAACACGCACGCCCTCCGAACTTATCGACGAGGGCTTCCCTGCCGACCTAGTCGCCGACCGCCTCGCCATCCACGACCGCTACGGAATCTAACTCAACTCAGAACCGGGAGCGGTAGCGACCGGATTCTTCTTGTTACCGATAGCGGATGCATGAAGAATCCCGTCGCTACCGCTCCCGGTTCTGATACAATCCGCTCATGGCGATGAACGAACCATTCGACTGGCGTCGGTCTGACCGGCGGTTGTTTGCGGCTGTGGCGATCATCTTTCCGATCATTGTTTTGATCGGTTTTGCCAGAACATATTACCTCAAACTGGCGTTCGGCACTCCGCCGCTTCCCGGCCTGCTCGTGCATATTCACGGGATCGTGATGACGCTGTGGGTCGGCTTTTTCATCTCGCAGGTTTGGTTGATCCGCACAAGGAGCCACAGAACGCACATGAACATGGGCATTCTCGGCATTGCCCTCGCCACCGTGGTGGTCGTCGTCGGGTTCTTCACGGGCGTCGCCGGCGCAAAGTATCCCGCTGCCTCATTGCCGCCGGAGGCCGATCCAATTCAATTCTTCGTCGTCCCGTTCTTTGACATCTTTATCTTCGCCGGGCTGTTCGCCGCGGCGATCATCTATCGCAAACGCCCCGCCGACCACAAACGCCTGATGCTGCTGACCGCAGTGAACTTTCTGCCGCCCGCGATCGGCCGCTTCCCTTTTGAACCCTTCATCTCAGGCGGCACTCTGGTATTCTTTGGAATTCCCACATTGATCGCGATCCTGCTGGTCGCGTTCGACACCTGGCGAAACCGCAAACTAAACGTCCCATTCCTCGCCGGCACCGTCATCATCATTGCGTCGTACCCGCTCCGCATCCTGATAATGCAGACCCAAACATGGAACACCTTCGCGACCTGGCTAACCACCTGGGCGGCGTAGTGTCCGTAGCCCGACCGTGAGGAAGGGCGCCGGTGCGTGTGCGTCACCTCGCGAAATCCGTATCATCACGTCGGAACGCGGGCACCCTTGCCCGCGCGTTTCGCATGCAGTTCACCGCAGATAAACAGATAACGCGGATAGAAAGAACGAATTTATCGTCCTCTATCCACGTTATCAGTGTCATCCGTGGTTAAACCGAGGTTTGTCACGCACGGGCAAGGTGCCCGCGTTCCGACGCGTTTGTCAGTTCCCGTAAGCCGATGGAGTGGGCCGGTCCCCATTCTGTCCCCACGGGAACACGATGAACTGCCCGTTCGTGCTTCGTGAGATATACCAGGTTCCGTCCGAAGGCCGCCAGACGCCAATGTCGGCACGGCCGTCGCCATCGTAATCGCCCGCAACGGGGATGTCCTCCGGCGCCCCAAAGACGGCATATGAATATGTTGCCGTCGCGGAATTCCTCACGACCCAGAGTCCAACGGACGGACGATAGATCGCAATATCCGTCTGGCCGTCGCCGTCATAGTCCGCCGGAGCGATCTTGTCGCCGGTCTGGCCGAAACGCTCGCCAAAAACGCTGCCGTTCGAGCTGCGAATGTTGTACCAGTCGCCATTCGACGGCCGCCAGATGCCGAGGTCGTACTTCAGGTCGCCGTCAAAATCGCCGACGGTCGGAATGTCGCCATCCGCGCCGAACTGCATACCAAAGGTGGAGCCATTTGAGCTGTTGGTGCGATACCACGTCCCCTGACTTGGCCTGAAGACCGTCAGGTCGGCGTTGCCGTCGCCGTCATAGTCGCCCGGTGCCGGCATATCCTCAGCGATGTCGAATACAGGATGGCCTTCGCTCCTACCAAAGCTCATTCGCCATTCTCGAAAAGGTCTCGAGTGAGGAACCGGCTAATCTTAGATACCTCAGCTCGCTGGCCGACGTCCTCTCGCGGCTCGGCGACATAAAAGGAATGCCCGGCTATCAGAATCTCGGCGACACGGCCGGAGCGCTTGAGAGCTATCGCAAGGTGATAGTCCTTGTCGAGAAACTGACGAATGCCGATCCTAACAATCACGAGTATCGCGGCGACCACGCCACAAGGTTGTTCTATTTCGGAAAGCTTCAGGAATCGACCAACGACGTAAAAGGCGCCATCGTTTCGGGCCGGACGTCCGTCGCCCTTCTGGAAGGCCTGGTCGCGGCGAATCCGGACGATGCCGCCTACGAGGCACGTTTGATGGCGGCCCTTAATACGATCAGGCCCTGGCTGATCGCCGATGGCCAGACAAAAGAGGCCATCGAGAACGCCCGCCGGGTTGTCAGCACGCTTGAGTGGCTAAGCAGCGCCGATCCGCAAAACTCAAACCTGCGGCGAAACCTCGGCAAGAGCTATGGTTCGCTGGGAACTTGCCTGATGCAGGAGAAAAAGAAGCATGAGGCCATCGAGTATTTCCGCCGGTCACTCTCGATCGCCGAGTCGCTCGTCGCTGCCGAACCGAAAAATGCCGACCACGCCCGCGATGCCGAGTCCGCAAAAAAATCCCTCCTCCAAGCCCAATAGTTCGCCTGTCTGAGTTTTTTGGACAAGATCGGTTACAAGAAGACCGGCGGCGAGACAGTATCGACTTTTCGAGCGGCGGGAATGTGGATATCGTTTGAGGGCAGCCAGCGGCGGTGTTGGTAGAGGGCACGTTCCGTTTTTTCGCGTGTCTGCGGCTTTGAGAGCAGGTAGCCCTGGCCATAGTCGCACCCGAGATTTTGGAGCAGTCTTAGCTGCGATTCGGTCTCGATGCCTTCGGCGATGACCTGTTTTTTCA
>CAZMQR010000109.1:0-3867 GCA_964568325.1 uncultured Chloracidobacterium sp.
TTTACCGCATGACGATCTAAAGGTTTGTATATCTAGAACTTAAGGAAACTCAAAAATGTTAAGAACTATCGCATTAATAACGATCGCCGGGATCACTATTTTCGCATTAGCGTGCGGAGCAGGCAGCAATTCTTCTGGCGGCAAGGAGATAAAAAATGGCCCCGCCGGCAATAACCTGACGGCTAAGCTTTCCAGTGCGGATGGAACATTCCGAAAGGGTAAGCAGGATTTTACCCTCACCTTCGCCGATACGTCGGGGAAAACCGTTGATGTCGGGTCGGCCGCCCTCAACTTCTTTATGCCAGCGATGGGATCGATGGCGGCTATGAACAATCCGGCAACTCTCACAACGACCAGCACGCCGGGCGTCTATGCCGGAAAGGTCAACATCGAGATGGCGGGTGAATGGCAGGCGCAGATCACCTATGAGGGTCCGGCCGGAAAGGGAAAGGCAACATTGCCGGTCACCGCTCAATAGTCCGACGAAAGTATGATCAACTGGCTCATCGACTGGTCCATCAGGAATCGCATCATCGTGATCGCGGTGTATATCGCGATCGCGGCGGCCGGCTATTGGGCCCTCACGCGAACGCCGCTTGATGCGATACCTGATGTCTCTGATAACCAGGTGATCGTCTTTACCGACTGGCCGGGCCGCTCACCCAAGGAGGTCGAGGACCAGGTGACGTATCCGCTCGTCACGAACCTTCAGGGGCTTCCCGGCGTGCGGACCGTCAGGGCGAGTTCGGCGTTCAGCTTTTCGATGATCAACGTTATCTTCGAGGACGATGTCGAGCTCTACTGGGCGAGGACGCGCATCCTCGAGCGGCTGAACCTAGTTGCTCGCCAGCTTCCCGATGGTGTCACGCCGACGCTCGGACCCGACGCCTCCGGTCTCGGGCAGATCTATTGGTACACGCTCGAATCTGACACAATGAGCCTGCGCGACCTGAGGACGCTGCAGGATTGGTTCGTCCGCTACCAGTTGAACTCGACGCCCGGCATCGCCGAGGTGGCCACCGTCGGCGGCTATGTGCAGCAGTACCAGATCGACGTCGATCCAAACCGCTTGCGTGCCGTGAACATTCCGCTCTCCGCCGTCGTCGACGCGGTCGGGCGCTCGAATAATAACGTCGGGGGCAACGTTCTCGAACAGGCCGGTGAGTGGGCGGTCGTCCGGGGGCTTGGCCTGGTCGAGTCCGTTGCCGATGTCGAGAACATCGTGATCGGTGCAAATAACGGTACTCCGATCTTTGTCAGAAACGTCGCAGAGGTGCAACTCGGCAATGCCTTCCGGACCGGCTCGCTCGATAAGAACGGCAAGGAAGCTGTCGGTGGTGTCGTCATAATGCGCTACGGCATCAGCGCGCTCGAGGCGATCGAGGCCGTCAAGAACAAGATCGAAGAGATCAAGCCGGGCCTGCCCGCCGGCGTCCGGATCGTTCCCTTTTACGACCGGACGGACCTGATCAATCGCACCGCCGCCACGCTAAAATGGGCACTTGCCGAGGAGTTCATACTCGTTACGCTGGTCAATCTGATCTTCCTCGCCCATTTTCGCTCGATCTTCATCGTGACAATTCCGCTCCCGATGGCGGCACTCGTGTCATTTCTTTTTATGTATTTTATGGGAGTGACATCGAACATAATGTCGCTCGCTGGCATTGCGATCGCCGTTTCCGACCTTGTGGATGCCGGCATCGTGGTCACAGAGAATGCATATCGAGCGATCGAAAAGGAAGGCATAAGCCTCTCGAACCGTGAAGAGGTTTGGCGGGTCGTACGGGATGCGACCAAGATGGTCGGCCGTCCGATATTCTCGTCCATGGCTATCATCGTAGTTGCGTTCGTTCCCGTGTTCGCACTGACAGGTCAGGAAGGAAAGCTCTTTCATCCCCTTGCTTATACAAAGTCTTTCGCTATGATCGCCGCCGCGGTCATGGCCGTCACGCTCGGGCCCGTCCTATGCGGATATCTCCTTAAAGGAAAGCTGAAGCCGGAAGAATCAAACCCGATCATGCGTGTCCTGCGGCGCTTCTATCGGCCACTTCTCGAAACAGCATTGCGAAATCGGGCGATAACTGTCGTCATGGCCTTGCTCTTCTTTCTGGGTGCGATGGTCACAACGACCCGTATCGGCAGCGAATTTATGCCGCCGCTTAATGAAGGCGACCTGCTTTATATGCCCGTGACCGATCCCGGGATCTCACTCGATGAGGCGACACGCATCCTGAGCAAGCAGAATGAGATCATCGCATCCTTCCCTGAGGTCGTATCTGCGGTCGGCAAGGCCGGGCGTGCCGAGACTTCGACCGATCCGGCACCGATCAATATGAACGAAACTGTCGTCCACCTGAGGCCTGAGAGCGAGTGGCGCGATGGAATGACGAGAGAAAAGCTTGTTGCCGAACTGGACGCCGCCCTGCGGATGCCGGGCGTTACCAACATTTGGACACAGCCGATCATTAACCGCATTGAGATGCTGGCGACAGGCATTCGGTCGCAGATCGGTATCAAGATCTACGGGAACGACCTGAACGCTCTCGAACACGTTTCACGTCAAATCGCCGACGTCGTTCGCGGCGTCAACGGGGCCGCGGATGTATATCCCGAACAGATCGGCGGGACGCCTTATATCGACATAGACATCGATCGGACTGCGGCCGCGCGCTATGGCATCGATGTTGCCGCGATCCAGGAGGTCATTGAGAACGGCATCGGTGAGGTAAATCTGGCCGTAACGATCGAAGGCCGCAATCGCTTCCCGATCCGTGTTCGCTACGCGCCCGAGTTTCGGCGAACGCCGGAGGCTATCGCCCAAATCCCGGTCACATCCTCGTCCGGCGCACCGATCCCGCTCGGACAGCTCGCCGAGATACGCACGGTGGAGGGACCTTCGATGATACAAAGCGAGAACGGACTGCTCCGCGGAACTGTCCTGCTTAATGTTCGAGGGCGAGACATCGGAAGCTTTGTCGACGAGGCCGACCCATTGATCAAACAGCAGGTTACGCTGCCGGGCGGATATTACTTTACATGGAGCGGACAGTATGAGAACCAGCAGCGTGCACGGTCGCGGTTGATGATCGTCGTGCCCATCGTGATCTTCATAATCTTTGCGGTGCTCTACTTCACATATCGATCCTTCCTTGAGGCCGGGCATATTCTGCTCGCCGTGCCCTTTGCGCTGACAGGCGGTTTTTATCTGTTGTGGATGTTGCAATACAACTTCTCGGTTGCCGTTTGGGTGGGATTCATCGCGCTGTTTGGCGCGGCGGTCCAGACGACTATTGTGATGGTCGTCTATCTGGAGGAGGCCGTCGCCCGCAAGAAGGCCGAGCTTGGTAAACTGGACCGCGAATCGCTCCTGCAAGCTGTAACCGAAGGAGCCCTGCTCCGCCTGCGGCCAAAGGTCATGACCGTTACGACGATCCTTGCCGGCCTTCTGCCGATAATGTGGAGCACCGGTGCAGGGGCCGAGGTGATGCGTCCGCTGGCTGTGCCGGTCTTTGGTGGCATGGTCTCGAGCCTGATCCATGTACTGATCGTAACGCCCGTGATCTTCTACTGGCTCCGCCTGTACGAACTCTCAAAGGAGGTGCCGAGTGAAACCTGATCATCTACGGCGATACCTGATCGTCGCGCTGCTTCTGTCCGCGATTGGAACGATCACCGTTCCCGGGCACGACGACCACAACAAGAAGCCGTCCATCGTCGTTTCCAACATTAACGGCAATACAAACTCAGCCACCGATATTCCGGTATCGGCATCACCGTCTCCGCGTGCGGGTCATTCGGAATTCCCGACGCTTCATCCGTTGATCGTTCATTTTCCGATCATGCTGATCATTTTGGCCGCGGTGCTGC
>CAZMQR010000109.1:3967-7589 GCA_964568325.1 uncultured Chloracidobacterium sp.
GTGACCTTCTTGGTCACGAGCCGCGGCATGCTTGCCCAGGCCACGCAAACGCAACCAGCCCTTGACCACACGAGATACTTTGATCCCATCGGGGGCATGACGCTCGATAGGGCGATCGATATTGCGCTCGAGAAAAATACGGAGCTTGCCGCCATGAGAAAGGAGGCCGAGGCCGGTGAAGCCCTTCTCCGACAAGCCGGCCTTCGGCCGGATCCCAGCCTTGAATTGCGCGGAACGAGACAGTTAGGCGGCGGCGACAATAGTTTCATGATCGAGGGTGGCCTCCCGCTTGAACTCGGGGGACGTAGGAGGGCGAGGATGCGTGTGGCGGCGCAAGAGCTTGAGATCCGCCGACAGGCGGCCGCCGCCCGTGAGGCGCAGTTAGCGGCAGAGGTGCGAAACAAATTTGGTGAAGCACTCGCGGCCATATCGAAATTGAAGTTCACGGAGGACATGCTCACGCTCGCAATGAGGAATCTCGACCTCGTATCGGCGCAGGTTACCGAAGGGCGGCGGGCCCCGCTCGATCAGGGCATGGAGACCGTCGAACTGAATCGGATCCGAGCAATGCGCGAGAGTGCCGATTCGGCTGCAGTGATCCGTTTGCTCGAAATGCGAAACCTTCTCGGCATGCCGCCCGAGGAGCCATTGGCCCTGCGCGGGACGTTGGAGGACCTTATCGAGCCGATCCCTTCGAATGTCGGGGCGGTTGAACGTGCTCTTCAAACTCGGCCCGAACTCGCCGGAGCCCGAGCGGTCGAACAACTCGCTGCGGCCCGTGCCGACCAGGCACGAGCCGAGGGCCGTATCGATGCCGACGTGATGCTCGGCTACCAACGAATGCAGTCGGGCTTTCCATTGCTGGGCATCGAGGAGCACACAGGTGCTCTGCTTCCGATCGACCAAAAGATGAAGTTCTTCACGTTTGGTGTGAAGCTAATGCTTCCCGTTAGGAACCGCAATCAGGGAATGGTGGCTTCCGCTATTCTCGAAGAAGAAGCGGCCCGCAACAGGCGGATCTTTGGCGAACTCACAGTCCGTCGTGAGGTCGCCGCGGCTTTTGTTGGCTACGATCGTTCCCGCCGAGCGCTTGAGATCTATCGCGTCGGAGTTCGCGGCCAGGCGGCGGCCAATCTCGACACGGTCCGGCAGACCTACGAACTCGGCTCAAAAACGCTTCTCGATTACATCGGTGAACAGCGGCGGTTCATCGACACGGAGAACGGCTATATTGACGCAGTGCTCGCGGTTTACCTCGCTCGTGTCGAGGCCCTGCGGGCCTCAAATGCGCCGGAGCTTAGAAACAAATGAGTGACAACAACAACTTGATCACAGACGATAACTCGGCAGCATCCGAACCGGAGCGCATTCGTGGTGGCGGCGCAAGCCGGCGTCTCAATCCATTGATGATCGCCGGCCTGATCCTCGCGGCATTGCTTGTCGTGTCCCTAGCTGTCTGGTTGGTCGGCGGGCTCGGAGGTCAGGCAGGTCGGCCGGTCCCACCGCCTCGAAACGTCGGCGTTGACCCCACGCCTGATTCTCAACAGGTAACGAATCAGACCATTACACTGTCGCCGGAGCAACTGCAGAATGCCGGCGTTACTATCGAAACGATCGGCGAGCAATTGACCACTGAGAGCGATTCGACAGCGGCAACCGGGGTTATTGAGGCCAATGCATACCGCCAGACGCCTGCGGTTGCCTTGGCGGGCGGTGTGATCAGACGCGTATTCCCCGAGCTCGGATCTTACGTCCGGGCCGGTCAGACGGTTGCGGTGATCTTCGCCGATGGCTTTGCCGACGCCCAATCAGGATATGTCGCCCTCCGCACTGAGGTCGAGAACGCCCGACGAAACTACCAGCGAACGCAGCGGCTAGTGGCGATCAACCCACCCGGCCGCATCGAGCTCGAACAGGCGACAAGGCAACGCCGCGCGGCCGAAGCCGCTCTTAGCGAGATGCGGAACAGGTACGAGCGCACGACTCGGCTTTTGCGGATCGGAGCCGCGAGCCGCGAAGAACTCGAACAAGACAACACAAAGCTACGGACCGCGGAAGCGGAAATGGAGGAGGCCCGCCTGCGCGAGCAACGCGCGATCCAGCTCTTGCCGGTCAGCCCGGAGGTCCGTTCTGCTAATGAAGAGGCCCTCAACAAACTCCGTGCCGCCGAGGGCGATCTCGCGGCAGCCAAGCAGAAACTTGTCCTATTCGGCGTGCCGAGCGGCCAGATCGACCGTCTTAACTCGGCCTCACAGGTGCGAGCCGAACTCGCTGTGCCTGCCCCGATCTCTGGCACGGTGACGAACCGTTCCGTCAACCCGGGCGAGGTGATAGACGCAAATAAAGAGCTGCTGCGCATTACTGACCTTTCGCGCGTCTGGGTAATCGCCCAGGTATATGAGCGCGATCTGGCACGGCTCCGCGTCGGCGGACCGGCGACTATTGAAAGCGACGCCTATCCGGGCCGCATCTTCCGTGGACAGATCGCTTATGTCGATCCGCAGATCGACGAAACCACGCGGACCGCAAAGGTTAGGATCGAGCTCGATAACGGGGGCAACGCATTAAAGCTGGGAATGTACGTCAGAGTCTCGCTCGGCGGGCTTCAAACCGGTGAACGAACCATGCCGGTCGTGTCGGCCTCCGCCGTCCAAACGATCGACGACCGTCAAGTGGTCTTTGTTGCCACCGGCGATCCCAATAAGTTTGAAATTCGCCCTGTCCGTCTCGGCCAGGAAGCAGGCAGCCGTTTCCCCGTGATAGAGGGCCTAACTCAAGGCGAACGCGTCGTAACGACCGGCAGTTTCATGCTCCGGGCCGAATGGGCAAAATCCCGGCAAGGCCAGCCCGAACACAACCACTGACCGCAGATTGGAGGGCATCAACAAAAAAAGGACATCGAACCATCCAATATCCTCGAGCAAATGGTCGGGACGACTGGATTTGAACCAGCGACCTCTCGCACCCCAAGCGAACGCGCTACCAGACTGCGCCACGTCCCGAACCGTCGATTTTTAGAGTAGGTTTCCGGCAAATCTTTGTCAAACTTGCCATCCGTCGAGTTGATCGAGGACCATCAGACGGGTTTTGTCTTGAGCAATTCCCGCAATTCCAGAAGGTGCCCTGCAATCGTTCGGATCGCGTCCTTCTGGTCGTCAGTAACGCCGGTCGGTGCAGCTTCGCCATTCGCCCCTCCATCATCCAGCCTATCAAACAGCGTAGGTGCAGAGGCATCGAACGAGCGAGACGATTCTGTAGGGGCCTCGATCGCCTTCGATCTGGTGCCGTCACGGCTCTCGCTCTGGAGCTTCTTTCGGGCGCCGGCGATGGTGAACATTTCCTTGTATAGGAGTTGCTTGATCCTGAGCGCCATCTCAACGTCGCGGCGGCGATAGCTTCTCTGACCAGACTTATTCTTTTGCGGCGAGAGCATCGGAAACTCCGTCTCCCAATATCGGAGCACATGGGCCTGAACGTCGAGAAGCTCGCACACCTCGCCGATCTTGAAGTATATCTTCTCAGGTATCACTACAGGTTCCTGTGCCATTGATGCCGCCGCCGTGTTAAAGTTTCTTGTAAAAGCGTGAGGCTTATTCTATGTATTTAAGTGACTTGTGTCAAT
>CAZMQR010000110.1:0-7576 GCA_964568325.1 uncultured Chloracidobacterium sp.
CAGCAAAAAGGCCGACAAACTCGATCTCGCGACATAAAACCAAGGCCGCGCGGCGTCCACTGCAAGCCCTTTTTTTTCCATCGACGCCGCCAAACAGCCAAAAATGCCGGCCAGTCAAACCAATAACTCGCTCATTTGGCCCAATAACTCATTTATTGGTGCCAATAACTCGTTCATTGGCGCCAATAAGTCATTTATTGGGCCAATAACTCGTTCATTGGCGCCAATAACTCGTTCATTGAGCCCAATAACTCGTTTATTGGGCACAAAAACTCGTTCATTGGGCACAATGACTCATTCCTTGTGCACAATAACTCGTTCATTGGGCCCAATAATTCGTTCATTGGGCCCAATAATTCGTTCATTGTGCACAAAAACTGATTCGTTGGGAACAAAAACTCATTCGGCGTCGCCAAAAACTCGTTCGGCGTCGCCAAAAACTCGCTCAGCGTGCCAAAAACTCATTCGGCGTCGCCAGAAAGTCATTCGGCGTCGCCAGAAAGTCGTTCGGCGTCGCCAAAAACTCCCTCAGCGTGCCAAAAACTCGTTCGGCGTCGCCAGAAAGTCGTTCAGCGTCGCCAAAAACTCGCTCGGCGTCGCCAAAAACTCATTCAGCGTCGCCAAAAACTCATTCGGCGTCGCCAAAAACTCATTCGGCGTCGCCAATAAACCGTTCGGCGTTGGCAAAATGTCAGGTAATGGTCCAGTTTCAACTTGTGATCGTTTCTGCGATCTCTGCGAAACTCTCTGCGTTCTCCGCGTGGAACCTTTGCTGAGGTCTTTTCCACGCAGAGAACGCAGAGAATGAAACGCAGAGTTCGCGGAGAGGCCGTTTTTCACGCTGAACTATTACCAAATGACATTCAGCCTTGCCAAAAGGGCGTTTGGCGGCGGCGGGGCGAGCCTTTATACTGTGTAGCTTACGTTTATGGCGCTATTTTGGCGTAGAAATCGGGACGAGAAGCATTCGGCGTCGGTGCTTGGGCTTGACAGGAGCGTCGAGGAGCTAAAGGCACAGGAGGCGGCCGCCGAGCGCGAGCTGGGCGTCAGGTTCAACCGTGCCATTGAGAAGACGCGCGACACGATAAATACGCGGCTCGACGCCGTTTTTGAAGGCCGCAAGCAAATTGACGACGCCTTGCTCGACGAGCTCGAAGAAATGCTCATCGCGACCGATATCGGCGTCGCCACGACGATGCAGATGCTTGAGCGCGTCCGCGTCGGCGTCTCGCGCGCCGAGATCGGCGACCTCGCTGCGTTAAAAGCGGCGATGAAGCACGAACTTCTCGGCATCCTGCACCACAGCGAAGAGAGCGGCGTCGCCGACGAACGGAGCATTGACGATCAAATTCGGCCCTATGTGCTGATGGTCGTGGGCGTGAACGGCGTCGGCAAGACGACGACCATCGGCAAACTCGCCCGGCGAATAAAGGCCGAGGGCAACGGCGTGCTTATCTGCGCGGCTGACACCTTCCGCGCCGCCGCGGGCGATCAATTGGAGATATGGGCCGAGCGCGCCGGCGTCGATATCATCCAGCAAAAGCAGGGAACCGATCCCGCGGCCGTGCTTTTTGACGCGCTCGCCGCCGCTAAGGCCCGCGCGGTTGACGTTTTGATCGTTGATACCGCCGGACGGCTCCACAATAAGGCCAATCTGATGGCCGAACTTGAGAAAATGAAACGCATCGCCGGCCGCGAGGTCGCGGGAGCTCCTCACGAGACATTATTGGTCATCGATGCCGTCACCGGCCAGAACGGGCTCGAACAGGCGCGGCAGTTTATGAAGGCCGCCGACGTGACCGGCATCGTCCTCACAAAGCTCGACGGCACCGCAAAGGGCGGCATCGCCGTCGCTATCGCCAAAGAACTCAATTTGCCCATCCGCTACGTCGGCGTCGGCGAACAGGCAGAAGATCTGATGGTGTTTGACGCAGAAAATTACGTCAACGGGCTGTTTAACTAGAAATTGAAGAGTGATAAGCGGAAAATTGACGCCGCCGATGCCGCCCATATGCGGTGCGCTCTTGAGCTTGCCGCCGAGGGCGTCGGCCTGGTCAGCCCAAATCCGCTCGTCGGCTGCGTCATCGTCTCGCCCGATGGTGACGTTGTCGGCGAGGGAAGCTATATTTACGACAATGTCACGCACGCCGAGGGCGTTGCCCTGGCGATGGCAGGCAAACGTTCCGTGGGCGCGACCGCTTACGTCTCGCTCGAACCGCACGACCATCACAGCCGCACGCCGCCCTGCACCGAGGCGTTGATCGACGCCGGCATCGCTCGCGTCGTCTGTCCCATCGAGGACCCAAATCCTCTCGTGTCGGGCCGCGGCTTTGAACGGCTTCGCCGCGCCGGTGTCGATGTGACCACAGGCATCCTCGCCGACGAGGCCGCCCGGCAGAATGAGAAGTTTATCTGTTGGCACCGTAAACAGCGGCCTTTTGTCCACCTGAAAATGGCGGTTTCGCTCGACGGCCGCATTTCGACGGGCCGCAATGTTGAGGCCAAATTGTCCGGCGAGGCCGCGCTTCGCCGCACGCACGAGCTTAGGCACGAGCACGACGCCATCCTCATCGGCGCAAACACCGCCATTGTTGACGATCCCTTGCTCACTGACCGCAGCGGCAAAGCCCGCCGAAGGCCGCTGGTCCGCGTCGTCCTGGATAACCGCACGCAGACGCCGCTTGACGCGAAGATCATAACGACCGCGAGGGAGACACCGACGCTTTTGTTCTCTGACGGCGGTGGCGTAAAGATCCTTGATCAGATCTGCGACGCCGGCGTCGGCTTTATCCCGATTGACGCGCACGATCTGACGGCCGTGATGGAGAAACTGAAAGCGCGTGATATTCAAAGCGTCCTCGTCGAGGGCGGCGCTTCCGTTGCGGGCTCATTTATCGACGCAGGGCTTGTCGATAAGGTGACCTTTCTAGTCGCACCCGTCATCATCGGCGGCGACGACGCTCCCACAGCCATCGACGGCCGTGGGGCGGCATCACTTGCCGATGCACTGCATCTCGATCACGTAGAAGTTTTTCGTCACGGAGATGATATCGAGATCACCGGCTATCCCTGCGGTTAGCTTTTGCCGATGAAAGCAAAGAAGCGCCTCGGCCAAAACTTCCTTCGCGACGCTGCCGTCGCCCGCCGCATTGTCAACGCCCTCGATCTCAGCGCGGCCGACACCGTCGTAGAGATCGGCCCCGGCACCGGCGCCCTTACCGAATATCTGATCGAAAGCGACGCAAACGTAATAGCCGTCGAATTTGACCGCGACCTCATCGCGGAACTGCAACACAGATTTTGCTCCGCAAATAACTTTAGTTTGATCAACGCCGACGCCCTGCGTCTCGACCTCGCCGATCTTGGCGGTGAGAAGATCAAGATCGCCGCGAACTTGCCCTACAATATCGCGACACCGATACTCCAGCAGCTGGCCGGCGGGCGGGAGAATATCGCCGCGCTGGTACTGATGTTCCAGCGCGAGGTCGTCGACCGCATCATTGCCGAACCCGCAACCAGCCCGCGCGGATATCTCAGCGTCCTGGCACAGAATGCATTCGAGGCTGAACGGCTTTTTGACGTGCCGCCGAGCGCGTTTTCTCCCGTGCCGAAGGTCTGGAGTTCCGTCGTGAGGCTGACGCCAAAGCAAACGGCCGCCGACGAGGCCGATTTTCTACACCTCGTGAGCGTCGCCTTTGCCCACAAGCGAAAAACTCTGCTCAATAACCTAAAAACCGCCTTCCTGCACGCTGCCGATGCTCTCGCCGCTGCCGGAATCGACGCCAGCCGCCGTGCGGAAACGCTTACACTCGAAGAGTGGCGTTTCTTGTTTGCCGCAATAAAGAAAGCCGGCACGCCAAGCTGACGCACCGGCCTCAACGGAAATCCCGCGGAGAGTTTACGGCACAATAGCCGACGGCACGGGCCTGTCGGTGCTGACGCCGAACGCCTCGGTGCGGAAGCCGGACGTTGTGTTCAAGAGATACCATCGTCCTTCGACGGGACGGAATACCGCAAGGTCATTGCGCCCGTCGCCGTCATAATCGCCGGGCGTTGGCACGTCGGTCGAAATTCCAAAATTCGCCGAACCGACACCGCCGTCGCCGCTTCTGAGATAGAACCAGATGCCCGTGGAAGGCCGCCAGACGGCAATATCAGCCTTTCCGTCGGCATCGTAATCGCCGACGACCGGGCGATCAGTGGCAACGCCGAAGTTCACTGTCTGTGTGCCGCCCGTGCTCTTCGCGACGAACCAGTCGCCATTCCGGAACACGGCCGGATCGGTCTGGCCGTCGCCATCGAAATCGGCCGCGACGGGCTTGTCCCCGCCGGTGCCAAACTGGAGCGACCTAAACCCGGCACCGCTGGCCTGAATGTACCAAGTCGCGTCGTCGGGGCGGAATACCGCGACGTCATCGACCGCATCGCCATCGTAATCGCCCACTTGCGGAATGTCGCCCGCGATACCGAACGATACCGCGGCGAAACCGTCGCGGCTCTTCATCAGGAACCACGTGCCGTCGCGATAGACGGCGATGTCAGCCTTCCCATCACCGTCGAAGTCACCCGGAGTGACACGGTCGGAAGCGAGCCCGAAGTTCATGGCGGACACGCCGTTATCACCACTGCGATGGATGTACCAGTTACCCTCGGAAGGACGAAACACCGAGACGTCGGTCCTTCCGTCGCCGTCAAAATCTGCAAATCTTGCACGACTCGGCGCCGTTGCCTCGCCAAAAACGGTGAAGCGGGCAGCCTGAGAGACTGCGAAGCCATTCGCAGCCCCGGCGTCCGTGACATACCACCGTGCGAAGTACGTCTTGCCAACGGTCGCTGCACTGTCGGGGATCGGCAAGCTTACCGAGGCCCAACCGTTACCATTGCCGGTATTCTGCATACTGGCGGCAATTCGAGCGAAAGTTCCGGTCGCGGGGATCGTTACCCCGACGCCCGGATCGATATCGGAGATCACGAGCACGCCCGCGGCAGCACCTAAGGCCGACGAAACGGACACCGTAAAGTTCGGATTGCCGACGATCGGCGGTGAGATAGCCTTGATCTGGGGAGTAAATCCACCCGAACCGGCGCGGCCCGTGCCGGTTAACTGAGGCACACGGCTCGATTCCATATACAGCACAGGCCTATCGAACCGCTCTGATTGCGCTACGGCCCGCGGATCTGATAGAGCTTGCAGGAATGCCACAAGGTCGTTCTGCTGGTTTTGCCCCAGGCCGAGCGGCCTGATCAGATTGTTGGGTTTGTTCGGGGCGTTGAAATCGCCGCCGCGATTGTAAAAGGCCACAACCTGGTTGAGGGTAGTGAATTGGCCGTTGTGAAAGAACGTTCCCCGCTGAGCGACATTGCGGAGCCCCGGGACACGAAAAGATCCGCGGTCACCATTATTCCCGCTGACCTGAAAACGGCCTGTGTCTTCGTCGGGCGGGCGAACGCCGATATAGCGAAACGTATTATCACTAAAAACCGGCCCGGCGTGACAGACATTGCAATTGCTCGCATTGAAAACGCCACGGCCCCGATTAGCAGCCGCGCTGAGCGGCTGGATGCCGGCAACATCGAGATCGAACGGCGTTTGATCCGTATATAGGATGCGCTCATAGCTCGCGATCGCCATGATGATGCGTGCGGGCGAAACCTCGCTCGTGCCAAACGCTTCGAGGAAGAGTTCAGGATAGTTGCGGCCATCTATCCAGGTGGTGAGTGGTGCCGGGATCGTCGGTGAAAGCGCGAGCGGCTTTGATGCGTTGACCCTGCTCGCAACATCGGCCCAATCTCGCCCGCCGTGCGCCATCTCGGCAGAACTCAATGGCGGGCCGGCTGCCTGGCTTTCTAGGGCAGCACCACCGTTGAGCAAAATATTATTGGTTATCGGGTCCCGAAAAACCCCGGTCGCACGGCCGTCCCAGAAGAGCAACGGCGGGTATGCTGCGTTGAGAAAGGGAACAGAACGACGGCCCGTTACCTGATCGTTAAGTCCGTAGGGTGCGATCCAGGAATATGTCCCATCGATACTGTTCCCTGGAACGCCTGCCGAACCTCTAACGTCATCCGGCGTTCCGAGCAAGCCATCGATGCCCGGATTGGTATGATTCGCCGGCGTGAGAGCGGACCGAGGATCTACGCCACCGCTATTGGCGATATGGCAGGTGCCGCACGAGACTGTTCGCGTCGAGGAGAGTTGCTCGTCCCAGAATAATGCTTTGCCGAGGTAGGCCTTTGCGGCCGTCACAGGATTACCTGGAGGCGGAGGAGGAGGCGGCTGGAGCGGCGGCACCGGGCCCTGATTGTTACCAATTGCCCGCCTGCCCTGTTCAGATGCGCTGACGGCACTCTGCGCAGAGGCATTCTCGGCCCGGATCCAATAGAAGAAGACTTGGCCCGCGGGCGTCGTTGGGTCGAAGAAGATGTTCTGCGATGTGGTGCCGATGTCGGCTGCCGTCGCAGGATCATTGACACCGTTACGGAACACGCGATATGTGGTCGCGCCGCGGACCGCATCCCAGTGTAGGCCTATCTTGTTGTTGTAGCGGTCGTCCGTCGCGGTCAGACCGGTCGGAGCCGCAAGGGCCGTGCCGCCCGCCTGTCCGCCGACCGTGGACGACGTTACAGTTGCGAGCACGGCGACGAACATCGCGAAAACTACGCACACTACTAGCCTTAGGTCCTTCATAATAGCTCCTTACCGTATCAGTCGAACAAATGCGAAAAACGCTTGCGGAGTAGGTTCCGACAGCGAAATAGTCGCGACTTTAGATTGCTTACCGTGATCCCCATCGCGTCGGCCACCTCTTTCAGAGAGTAATCGTCGGAATAGACGAGTAGCATTGCAACGCGGTCGCGGGCATCGACACCGGCAAGCAGTCTTGCCGCGAGCTGTGTCGCGATGAGCTTGCTCTCGTCCGACGGGCTTCTTCGGTCAGCGACTGAAGAGACGTAATCATTCTCTGCATCGCTCATATCCGTGAATAGTCGCTCGCCCTTTCGGTCTCGGCGGCGAAACTCGTCATAGCAGATGTTCACCGCGATGCGCGTCAACCAGGACGGCAAGGAGTTCTCTTCGCCGCCCCGGAAGCGTTTGAGCGAAAAGTAGGCCTTTGTGAAGCACTGCTGAACAAACTCCTCGATCTCGGCCCGCTCGCGAAAGAAACGGCCGATCACGCGGGTCATGGGCCGCTTGTATCGTTCGAAGATCTCCGCGAAAGCCGAGTCATCACCCGCGAGAACAGCTTCGACGAGTTCGTCGTCCCGCAGGGGAGTTCCATCGCTGAACTCGATCGCAGTTAGCTGGGTCGTCGTTTGCAAGGGTGTTCTCAAGGCCTCTTCGAGCATTGTCAATATTCCGTTGGCGTTAGCAAGTCGGCACCAGATCATTCTCGCGGGCCCTTGCCAACGATGCGGTAGCCGGCCGGGACCGAAAACAGAGCCGCTGCAGGCTCAGAGCGCCGGATATTCACGAGCTTAAAAACGTGTTCACCCGAAAGTGGGTCAAGATGGCGAGAGAAAACGAGCATCTGAAGTTCGGGCGAAAACCAATTTTCGGTAACAACCTTGATCGGTT
>CAZMQR010000111.1:0-7548 GCA_964568325.1 uncultured Chloracidobacterium sp.
TAAGGCTCACAGCATTTCCAATGCTGCCAGTTCAACCACTCCTGCACCTTTCCGCAAAACGCAGAATAGATAGGATAGCGAATACCGGCAGAAACCGGAAATTGAGATGCCGAAACGCTTGTAGGTCTCGCCTGTGTCCTATTCGTCGGCTGCGTCGTCCTTGGCTTCTTCCTTTGCGTCAGCAACAGCCGGCGCGGCTGCATCCTTGCTTCCCAGCCAATCATACAGGAAGCCTGCCAAAAGTGCGCCCAGCAACGGAGCGACCCAGAACATCCAGAGCTGATTCAATGCCCATCCCTGCGCAAATACCGCCGGGCCGGTGCTTCGGGCCGGATTCACGGAGGTGTTGGTGACAGGGATCGAGATCAGGTGGATCAATGTGAGGCAGAGGCCGATCGCAAGCGGAGCGAAGCGGGACATCTTTCGCTTGTGCGTCGCCCCGAGGATAACGATGACAAAAAAGAACGTCATCACGACCTCAGAGACAAAGGCGGCCAAAGCTTCGTATTTGCCCGGCGAATGGTCGCCAAAGCCATTCGAGGCAAAGCCGCTTCCCAACGAGAAGCCCGCCTTGCCGCTTGCGATAATGTACAGTATGCCCGCACCGGCAAGGCCGCCCAGCACCTGAGCGACAACATACGGCAGTATCTCAGTCGCAGGAAACCGCTTACCGGCCCAAAAGCCAAGCGTTACCGCGGGATTGAAATGTGCCCCTGAAATATGCCCGAGCGCGTAGGCACCGGTCAGGACGGTAAGTCCAAACGCTAGTGCGATGCCGACATTACCGGCCTGTGACCCTGCGATCACCGCCGTGCCGCATCCGCCGAGCACAAGCCACAATGTGCCGAGAAACTCGGCCGACAACCTTTTTGTTAAGGGCATGATGAACCTCCGATCAAGAATTTCGCGAATGTCGAATTACGGTAAAATAACGAAGAATGAATGAGCAGTTTAACTTCTCATTCGTAAATCGACATTCGTAATTCGTAATTTGTTTTGTGGCGGAGAGGGTGGGATTCGAACCCACGGTACCCGTAAAGGTACAACAATTTTCGAGACTGCCCGATTCAACCACTCTCGCACCTCTCCGCGCGATACGAAAGTATAAATGATTAGGAATAAAGGACAAAGTGGCGAAAGCCTACTTGCGCCGGGCCTTGAAGAAATCCTGCATCAGGCGTCGGCAGTTTTCTTCAAGAACGCCGCCTGTGACATCGAGCCGGTGATTGAGCTTTTCGTTGTCACAGACCTCAAAGACGCTGCGAACGGCGCCGAACCTCTCGTCCGGTGCACCAAAGACCAGCCTGGCTACGCGAGCATTGACCAGGGCACCTGCGCACATTGCGCATGGCTCGACCGTCGTATAGACAGTCGTGCCCGTCAATCGATAGTTGCCCAACCGCGTTGCCGCTATCCGCAAGGCCAGTATCTCGGCGTGTCCCGTCGGATCGATGTCCTTGATCGTCCGATTACCGGCCGCGGCAAGGATCTTATTATCGGCATCAACGATGACGGCCCCGACCGGAACCTCGCCGATCTTCTCCGCCTCGCGGGCCATGCCGATGGCCCGCCACATCCAGCTTTCATCAATATCAGACATCGATTCGAGTGTAGCTCAAACGGCGGTTTTCTTGCATCAGAGGGTCCAAAATGTTAAACCATTACTGGTAATAGCGCTTTCTGTCCCCTCGAGAGCTCACCGCAGTCAAAATATGAACGACGAGGTTCGAGCCGAACCCAAAGCTGTCGATACAGACATCCACATCACGAGTGTGCCTCAGTCGTTCCGCGCCTTTGCCGAAGAGGTACAAAAGCGCAACCAAAAGCCGCGCACCACGGCCGTTACTATCTCGCAAAAATTGCAGCCGGCGGAATTTAATACCGCGATGGTGCATTTCTATCGCGGTGAGGTCCAGAGGTCAAACGTTTGGCGAAACCGGCTCGATGCGACCACGAACTGGGCGGTCATTACCGCCGGTGCGACGCTGTCGTTCGTCTTTAGTTCACCCGACAATCCACATTTTGCGATACCGATCAATTCGATACTTGTATCGATCTTTCTTTTTATGGAGGCCCGCCGTTATCGGTATTACGAAGTTTGGGCCAATCGCGTCAGGGTGCTTGAGACAGGCTATTTCGGCCCGATGCTCTCGCAGAGGACGCTGCCGCCCGATAAGGAGTGGGCGGAGCATCTGTCGGCGGACCTTCTGGCCCCGCATTTTACTATCAGCACGTGGGAAGCGGTCGGGCGACGGCTAAGGGCAAATTACCTTTGGATATTTGTCTTGCTGGCCTTATCGTGGACGCTTAAGATCTATATTCATCCTTCGCCGATACCGACGACGACTGAGGCCGACCGCAGGATATTTTGGGAGATCATCTTTCAACGAGCGACGGTTGGCCTGGCTCCGGGCTGGCTGGTGGTAATGGCCGGTGCCTTGTTCAATCTGGTCGTCGTTTTTGTTGCCTTCAGCACTATGAGGCTCAAGGATGCGTCGAGCGAGGTGCTGCCGCTCGAGAGCTTTGAGTGGCATCCGCTCAAGAGCGTCTCCGATTGGGCAGGGAGCAATTTGAAACGCCGCAATACGATCCGCCGCTCGAAGAAGGCTCGGCAACGCATGCGCTCCGTTCATAAGACCGAACCATGACATCGGGGCGAGTATTTTGACCTACTTAAAACGTAAAAACTATGGCAATTGATCTCGAAGCAAGAGGCGATGCGTTGGAAAACGAGTATTTTCGCCGTAAGGAACAGGAACTGATAGCAAAAATGAAGGCTAAGCTCCAGGAGGATGAGGCTAAGAGCCTGGAGATATCCTGCCCCAAATGCGATGGCACGCTGCTGGAGACAGACTTCGATAACATCAAGATCGACGTCTGCGATAAATGCTCTGGCGTCTGGCTCGATGCGGGCGAGTTGACCCATATTGTTGGCAAGGAAGATGAGACCGGCTGGTTCGGTAAACTCTTTAAGTAATATGTTCGCAAGATCCCTATTGGTCATACTCGTCTGTTCTGTGCTTGCGGGCAGCATTTTGGCACAGACGAATCAGACCGTCCGTGTGGACGAGATCCAGGCAGCCTTGCAAAAGACAGATCTCGCCGGATGGCTGTTCTATGATTTTCGCGGCAGTGATCCGCTGGCGCCGAGAATACTCAGGACGGAGCGGCTCGGTGGATCGCGCCGTTGGTTCTACTACATCCCACGTCAGGGCGAACCCGTCAAAGTAGTTCACGCCATCGAGCCCGGACAACTCGATTCGCTTCCCGGAAAGAAGCTCATATATCGCGAATGGCAGTTGCTGCGTGATCAGATACGAAACGCGATCGCAGGCGGCAGCCGATCCGTTAGGGGCAGGCGCATCGCGATGCAGTATTCTCCCAACAACGATATTCCGTATATCTCGCGCGTCGATGCGGGAACGATCGAGATGGTACGCTCGCTTGGCGTCTCGGTCGAATCGAGCGCGGACCTCGTGCAGCAGTTTGAGGCTGTCTGGACGCCGGAACAGCTCTCGATGCATACGGACGCCTGCGTAAAGCTTCAGAAGGTCATCATCGAGGGCTTTGCCGAGCTAAAGCGTCGCATCAATTCGGATATCCCGACAACCGAGATCGACCTGCAGCAATTCATGATGAAACGCCTCGGCGATGCGGGCCTCCAGCCGTCGCCGATGATCGTTGCGGTCAATGCGAACGCTGCCTCGCCGCACTATTTTCCAACGAAGGACAGAAACGCACCGATAAGGAAAGGCGATCTCGTCCTGATCGACGCCACGTCCAAGCTCACCAAGCCAAAGGCTCCGGCCGTGGACCTGACGTGGGTCGGCTACGTCGGCGAGACTGTGCCGGAGGAATACGTCAAGATCTGGGATATCGTCCGTAATGCGCGAGATGCGGCATTCAAATACGTCCGCGATGCGTTTCGGGCCGGCCGCTCGATACGGGGTGCTGAGGTCGATGATGTTGCTCGCGGCGTGATCAGAAAAGCCGGCTATGCCGAGCAGTTCCTTCACCGGACGGGCCACTCGATCGGCGAGGACGGCCACGGCAATGGGGCGAATATCGACAATCTCGAAACACGCGATACGCGCCGCCTCGTGCCGGGGACGGCATTCTCGATCGAGCCGGGCATCTACCTCGCTGGCAAATTCGGTATTCGTTCTGAGATCGACGTTTACGTCAGCGAAAATGACGCGGTCATCACCGCTCCGCACCAGACCGAGATCTTGGCGATCCTGAGATAGCTGCCAGCTATCAGCCTTCAGCTTTCAGCATAGGCCAATGCAAGACTTCAAGAATCTGAAAGTTTGGACGAGGGCACATCAACTAACCCTAGGTGACTATGGATTGACAAAACCCTTTTCTTCTCTTATCGGAAAGCTCAGAGCTGAGAGCTGATGGCCTATGTTGAACTTCGCTATTGAGACCGCTCGCGATGCCGGACGGCTGCTGCTCGAGAAGTTTGGCCGCAATATCAGCGTCACGAAAAAGGGCGACATCAACCTCGTCACGGAGGCTGACCTTGCGAGCGAGGCCCTGATAATCGAGCGGATCAAGTCCTACTATCCCCGGCACTCGATCCTTGCTGAGGAATCGGGCGAGGCCGTGATCGACGGCACGGAAAACTGGAAATGGATCATCGACCCGCTCGACGGAACGACGAATTTCGCCCACGGCTACCCGTGCTGGTGCGTAACGCTCGCCCTCGAACATGCCGGCGAGGTCGTGATCGGTGTGACGTATGATCCGACGCGCGACGAACTCTTTTCGGCCGAACGCGGCCGAGGCGCGAGCCTCAACAATCAGCCCATCCGCGTGTCGGCGACCGAATCGCTCGGCGACGCGCTGATCGTGACCGGCTTTCCCTACGACATAAAACGCCGTGAGGACTTTGCCCGGCACTTGACGGAATTTCTCCTGAATTCACGCGGCGTCCGTCGCGACGGCTCGGCGGCGATCGATCTGGCCTATGTCGCCTGCGGGCGATTTGACGGCTTTTGGGAAGAAGGCCTAAATCCGTGGGACATGGCCGCCGGCGTATTGCTTATCGAAGAGGCCGGCGGCCAGGTTAGCTATTACGACGGCGCGCGACACAGCATCTACCGGCCGCCGATCTGTGCCAGCAATGGGCTGATCCACCCGCAGATGCTCGCGGTGCTTAGTTGAAAGCCGACGGCACCGGCCGATCCGTTGCAGTTCCAAAGTACGCACTCGAAAATCCCGCCGTTGACCCAAGCAAATACCACGCTCCGTCGCGGTAAACGGCCACGTCGCTTCGCCCGTCACCGTCATAGTCGGCGGGAACAGGCCTGTCGGTTGCGAGTCCGAAATTGTACGCAATGAATCCCTGCGTCGAACCGAGGATATACCAGTTTCCGTCCCGGTAAACGGCCAGGTCCGTCGTCCCGTCACCGTCGTAGTCGGCGGCCGTCGGCCGGTCGGTCGCGAGGCCCCATTGAGTGATCGCGTATTCGCCATCCGAACTGCGAGAAACATACCAGACGCCTTCGCGAAAGATCGAGACGTCGCCGATGCCGTCGCCGTCAAAATCGCCCATCAGCGGCACATCGCCAACCTGTCCAAACTGCTCCTGATAGATGTCATTTAGCAGGCTGCGCTTCTGATACCAAGTCCCGTTCGACGGCCTGAAGACACCGAGGTCGGCACGGCCGTCGCCGTCAAAATCATTCGGGATCGGGATGTCGCCATCGGCTCCCCATTGCGATATCGTAAATGTCTGATCCGAGCTTCGCAGGATATACCAATGGCCGTTGGACGGACGAAAGACCGCCACATCGGTCTTATTGTCGCCATCGAAGTCGGCGGGTACTATGTTGTCGGCAGCTTGACCGAATGGCGTCGTTGTTACCGAGCCGTCAGAGCTTCGCGTCGAATACCATGTGCCGGTCGGGGGCCTAAAGACCGATATATCAGTCCTTCCGTCACCATCGAAGTCGAATGGAGCCCGCGCTACTCGCTTGATGCTTACGTCGTTGCCGTCACCGCCGAGATAGGTTATCTGAAAAGCCGTGTTCAGCGGCCCTGAGAACACTGCGCCCTCGGGCACTCCGAGAAACGTGCCGCCTATCGCGTCCGTCCCGTCATTCCTGAGGATCACGAACGTATCATTGACCGCAGGCTGAAAGCCATTCAGCGGCAGCGGCCCAAGCCGGGCGTTATTGAGGATCACCGAGCCGGTAACATTTAGCTGATCGTGCCCATTGGCCCCGGGCGTCGTTCCGGAGATCTTGCAGACGTAGTTACCATCCGCTGAGAAGGTAAGGCCGTTATTGATATTCAGTATTCCGGTCGGCGATGTCAGCGTGCCGGCGCTCAGGACGCCGGAATTCACATTCGTATGTCCGACCGTGCCGGTTCCGCCAAAGCCGCTGATCGCCGTCCCGCTCGGAGCCGTGCTATTAATGTTGACGGTACTGCTCGGAATATTCGCATCGACGACGAAGATGCCGTTGTTGTGTATCAGCCCGCCCGAATAGCCGGCAGCGGCTACGATCCCTGCGGCCCCGAGGCCGTTTTTCGTGATCACGCCCGAGCCTGAGAGCAGCCCGATGCCGGTAATTCCGGGGCCATCAATGGTCACGGGAAAGCTCCCTATCGACAATATCACCGTGGTCAACGTGACGCCTGTTCCCGTCAAGATCGTCTGCGGGCCTGCGAGCGTGATCGCGAGATTGAATGTCGGCGTGCCGCCCGTCGCGCTGATCCCGTTTGACAGACGGATCGGATTGCCGCCGAAGGTGTAGGCCCCGCCTTCGACCGTGATCGTATTGAATGTGGTCAGGAATCCGATATTGCAGCTTGTCGCGAACTGAGCCGACGTCGCCGGAAACACGAGATCGTCACCTGCAACGGGCGCAACGTCTGTCGTCCAATTCGCAGCAGTGCCCCAATTCCCATCGGTGCCTCCACCATCCCATGTCCGCACCGCGGCAGCAGCCGTAGCCGAGAGTAAGCCAAACAATATCAATAGTCTGATCGCTTTCGTCATATTCGCTAGAAAGGTAGCACATTCCCGCATCCGTAACCAATGAGAACCTTTTGAATCCCAAACCGGTATGTTAACCTTAGTCCGTCGTTAATTTAGCGCGTGTATGTCGTGGTTTCGCAGAGACAAACCAAAGATCGATGCTGACTCCGACGAGGAACAAACCGTCAGGACCGAGGGCATTTTTGTTAAGTGTCCCGACTGCGACAGCGCTCTCTACGGCCGCGAACTCACGGAATCGCACGAGGTCTGTACGCACTGCGGGTATCACTTTCGCTGGTCGGCCGAGGAACGTTTGAAGGACCTGTTTGACGACGGACGTTACGAGACCCTGGACGCAAATGTGACCTCCGGCGACCCGCTGGATTTCTTTGATTCAAAGCCATACAAGGACCGCATCGAACAGGCAAAAGAGGTCTCGGGCCTGCCCGAGGCGATCATTTGCGGCAAAGGCATGGCCGGCGGGCATCTTGTCTTTGCAGGGGCGATGGATATGTCGTTCATCGGCGGTTCGATGGGTTCGGCCGTGGGCGAAAAGA
>CAZMQR010000112.1:0-7512 GCA_964568325.1 uncultured Chloracidobacterium sp.
AAACGCGGCCGCTATTGAGGCGCAGAGAGCTTTGGTAAATACCTTCATTTTCCCTTTCTCCCTTCCTTATAGCGGGCTGCCCATCATATATCGGACCATACTCGCCTTGCCGAGAATATCGAACACCTTTTGAATGGTGAATCCCTTTCCGGTCACGAATACCTGGTCGCCCGGGCTCAGGAAGACCATCTCGGACTTGCCGGCCTCCATGTCGGCAAGGCTGACTATGCGCTTGCTGAGCTTGCCGTCCTTAGCATAGCTGACCAGGGCGATCTTCTTTTTGTCACCGTTCTTTGTCACACCGCCGGCCTCGAGGATCGCTTCATACACGCTGACCTTACGATCCATCACGCGAACGCCGGGTGTCGCGACATTGCCCATCACGCTGTAGCGCGTAGCATTGGCCTTGTCCAGGGTGACGGTAACCTTCGGATCGATGATGAACTCGTCAAGCTTCTGCGTGATCTCGGCCGCTACCTGCTCGACCGTTCTCCCGGCGACAAAGACACCATCGCGCACAAGCGGGTAAGAGATCTTAGCGTTTGGCGGAATGGTAATGCCCGTCTTGCAATAGTCGGGACACTGTCCAAATACCTCGACCGAGATAACATCGCTTGGCCCCAGCCGATATTCGCGGAGATAATTGTCGTAGTACGGTAGGATCGCTTCTTCAACTGACCCTTGCGGGTCATCCGCGGTGCCGTCACTCTCGGACGAAGGTGCCGCGAGCGGGACCGTTTTTTCCGCGGTCTTGTCCTTGTCGCCACGGCCCTTTAGGTCCTTGGCTTTCGCCGTCGTCTGCGCGAGGCCCGACAGGGCCAACGCCGCAACGCAGAGAGCGATCATCAAACCTCGGTTGAGAATTTCCATTACTTTCATTTCGACTATTCCTCGCTTCAACTACAAACGTTCATTGAGCTAAATACTCCAGACTATCGACCACCCTTGCCAAACAGCACTGTCTTTACCGTCTCAAAAACGATGACCAAATCGAGCGTCAAGCTCTGATTCTTGATGTAATACAGGTCGTACTGCAGCTTCTGGACCGCGTCATCGACTGACGCCCCATACGGATACTTGATCTGTGCCCAACCGGTCAGGCCCGGTGCGACCAGATGGCGGTGCTCATAGTACGGGATCTCGGACGCAAGCTGCCGAACAAAATGTGGCCGCTCAGGACGCGGGCCAACGAAGCTCATCTCGCCCTTGAGTATGTTCCAAAACTGCGGTATCTCGTCGATCCGGAGCTTGCGGATCAGGCGGCCGACTCGTGTGATGCGTTCGTCATTCGACGTCGCCCAGATCGGCCTGCCGTCGGCTTCGGCGTCGGTCCGCATCGAGCGAAACTTGATCACCCTAAAGAGGCGGCCGTTCTTACCAACGCGTTCCTGCTTGTAAAAGACGGGCCCCGACGAGTCGAGTTTAATCAGAATTGCCGTCAGGATGCCGACAGGAAGAGAGAGCACGATCCCGGCTAACGCCAGCAGCCGGTGGATCGATTCGCGAAATACGGATTTGATCGGCGTATCACGGCGACGGCCCGCAAAGATCAGCCACGACGGCCGAAGCATGTCCACGTGGACCTTGCCCGTGATGCGTTCAAAGAACGACGTGCACTCTTCGATCGAGATGTCGCCGGCGAGGCTCATCTTGAGCAGTGCCTCGGTCGGAAAGGCGCCACGACGTTCGCGCACGGCGATCACAACGCGGTCGACCTTTTCATTCACGATCACAGACTCAAGCTCGTGCGCCTTGCCGAGGATCACTGAGCGGCCGAGCTTCTGCATCGGCTTGGCCCCGTTCTCTGACACAAAGCCGACGATGCGGTATCCGGCGTCGCGTCGCTGCCATACGGCCTCGGCTGTATCGATCGCGGTTTGGCCCGTCCCGACAACGAGTATCTTTTCACCGATCTCAGGGTGCCCGGTGAGCGAATGAATAAAGATCCGCCAGCCGATCAAAAGGAAAAGCACCAGCGGAACCGATATCACCGAAACGCCGCGGCCGATCAGCAGAGGCGGTGCGAAATAGAAAAACAGAGCCAAGAGCGCCCAAGCGATGCCAAGGGCCTGCACCAGCCGCAGCAAAAGCTCACGACGGTTCGTCATCACGATGTAATCGTAAAGATCGTAGAAGTAAAGGATCACAAGACAGACGACCGACGCCAGACCGATCTTTAGCCAACCGTTTTTGTTGTTGAGTTCGTTCGCTGAGCCCGCAATGCCGAGTCTCAGGTACATGGCCAGTATTACGCCCGCGTAGAGTATCGCGGCGTCGGCGATGAGCAACCAGAGTATTCTCGGACTAAACCGTGCAGAACCCATTTTCTCAGGACAAACCTACGGGCTTACGCCCGTTTCATTCAATCGGCGGTAGTTGTAGTAGCCGTAGTTATACTGGCTCTCGTCCATCACGTCCTCGCTCTGATTTAGGACGACGCCGAGCAGGCGGTCCTTGGGCAAGGGTTCGAGGAGCCGCTCGAGAACGGCGTAGCGTGTGCGATTCGCCCTAACAACGAGCATCGCCCCGTCGGCGTGGTTGATAAGGACTGTCGCATCGGTAAAGATGCCGAGTGGCGGCGCATCGACGATGATGTAATCAAACATCTCTCGTGCCTCGGCCAGAATGTCTTTGAATTTCGGCCCCGAGATCAACTCAGCGACGTCGGTGCGGGCCTCGCCGCCGGGCAATATATGCAGGCCGGCCGGTTCGAGCCGCACGATCGCTTCTGTGAGCGAGCAGGTTCCTGCAAGCACATCTGACAAGCCACGATCCGTCTCGATGCCCAGATAATCGGCCAGGCTCGGCATGCGTAGGTCGCTGTCGATGATCAGTGCTCGGACGCCGTCGGTCTGAGCAAGCAGCCAGGAAAGGTTCAATGCAGTTACGGATTTACCCTCGCTCGGATTGACACTCGCGACTACGATGGATTGCAGCTTTTGCCGTTGGCTGCGGTGAAGCACATGTGTGCGCAGGCTGCGATACTCTTCGCAATATGACGAATTGGGGCTGGTTATCGCGACCAGGCGCGGCTCAATGCGCTCGGCGTCGACCGTCCACCTGACAAAGTCAGGCAACGGTCGATCACCGACGCGCGTTAAGGTATCGGCGTCCAATTTTGCCCCGGCAGTTATTTCCGACCTGTGATCAGGGAGTGCCGTCCCGATCAGAAGGTCCGGCTGCCCCATGAACGCCGAACTTGGCGTACCGATCTTCAGTCCGTTCGCTAGCAGTTCGGGCGGCGTGTTTGCCTCCCGAGAACTGCGGTCAAACGGAACGATCTCCGCGGGCGGCCTGACGCTCAGGCCCTCGCGAGACTCGGTACTCTTCTTTTGCATTGCCTTTAGGATGCTCATCGTCTAATGCTCCTAAACCGTTAAAACTTATGAAACGTCGGCCTCGACGAGCCGATCTCAAGGTTCACATCGTCATCGACTGACTCAAATGTGAGCGTGCCGTTCCTATGGCCGTTGCCGTTGCCATTGCCGTTGGTCTTGATCTGGCCTTTGGCGTAACCGTTCGCGTGGCCATTCCCGTTCTCGCGGATCGTGTCCTCGTTAAAGACGCGAGGTTTGACCGATTCGTTGCGGGCCTGGCCTTGCCACATCTCTTCCTGTGCCGTCGGCAGGAGAACACCGCCCTGCGGAGCGTCATGGACGGCATCGGCGATGGCCAAGGCCTCCTTACGCGGCAGCATGTCGAGGTTGTCGGCAACCGTCTCGATGATCTGACGGCTGATAACCTGTTCGCCGGCCGAATAGGCCGCGAGCATAGCGTTATCGCAGAGATTATTGATGTTCCTTGGAATTCCCTCCGAACACTGGTAGATGAAGTCAACCGCACCCGGAGTAAAGACATTCGGCTGGTCAGAACCCGCGATCAGCAGCCGTTCGGTAATGTAACGATCGACCTCCTCAACCGTCGGGAAGCAGTGCATGTTGCACCTCAGGGCCACACGCTGCTTGAGCTGGCGCAGATTCATCTGATTCAGCTTGTCGCGAAGTTCCGGCTGTCCCGTCAGCACGATCTGCAGGTGCTTGGCATTGTCGGATTCGAAATTGAGAAGCAAGCGTATCTCTTCGAGTACGTGATCCGACAATTCGTGGGCCTCATCGATGATGATTACCGTCCTAAGGCCGCGTCGATGACGTTCTTCAAGCACCTTGCCGAGTATCGAAAGCAGTTCGCTCTTGTTCGACCAGTCCTTGATTCCGAGCATCTGCGTGACGTGATGATAAAACTCATCGATCGAGAGCCGCGGGTTAAAGACGTACGCCGCCAGCACACTCGAATCAAGCCGCCGCAGTATCCATCGGAGCGCTGTCGTCTTGCCCGTGCCGACCTCGCCGGTGAGCACGATCAGGCCCTTCGCCTGCTCGAGGCCGTAATACAAGCTCGCGAGCACCTCGTTATAGCTCGGCGTGAATACGATGAACCGCGGATCCGGTGTCAGCGTAAATGGCGAGTCGTCTAAGCCAAAGAATTCGTTATACATAACCCTTGCACTCCCTTGAGATCTGAATTCAAAATTCAGGGATCAAAAATTAAAACCTAATACCGTCCCTATGAGATCAATTTGTCGAAGAGCTTCGTCGCCTGCAGGATGATGACGATGAGCGGTATGACACCTACCGCTGCGGCCACACCGGCCGCCAACTTCAGCCAGCTCGAGCGACGGATCCACGTCTTTTCCGTTACCGAGAGTAGCGGCGGAACAGATGCAAGCACAGGAAGGCCTGTGTAATGCTTCGCGTCGTCGATGTTCTGTATCTTGAACAGCCGTGGTATCTCAAAGAACGCCGCAATAAACAGCCCGATCGCCAGCCCAATACCGGTGCCGACCATCGTCAGCAGGAAGCGTTTCGGGGCGACCGGCGATTGCGGGACATTTGCCGGGTCCTGAACGCGAATGGTCTCGCCCTGCGCGTTCGTTTCGACGCCAACGACCGTCTCGGCATCGTTCTTTTTCTTCAGTATCTCGTCATACGTCGCCTTGGCCGACTGGTAGCGGGCGTTGACGCCTTCGAGGGCTACCTTGACGTTCGGGATCGAATTGATCCTCGATTCAAGGACTGCGATCTGGCCGGCGTTCTGCTGCCTCTCAATGTCTTTTTGAGCAAGCTGTTGGTCGATCTGTCCCATTTGCGATTGAATTCGTTGATTCTCAAGTTCGAGGTTCTTTCTCTGCAGTTCCGCCTTCCGGGTACTCGCCTGACTCGCCACCTGGACGCGCTTGTCGGTGCTCTTGCGCAAATTCTCAACCTCGTCGTTCACACGCTTGATCTCGCTCTGTTTGGCGATCACGGCCGGGTGTTTTTCTTTATAGACCTTGAGCAGATTGTCGAGTTGGCCGTTGAGGTCGGCCCGTTTTTGAATAAGCTGGGCGTACGCCGGTGTATCTTCGATCTGTGACGCCTGACGCGCCGAATCCTGCGTCTCCTTCTCTCCAAAATCCTCGATCAGCCGCATCTGGCGGTTATTAGCTGAGATGGCATCGCTCAGGCGGCCCTTCTCGTTGAATAGTGTCTGCTTTTCCTTGACGATAGAATCGTCACGTGCCCTCAGGCCCTGAAGCTGCGCAACCAGGCCCTGTTCTGACTCCGGCAGCGTGGCCACATTCTGCATCATGATATCGAGACGCTGCTTTTCCAGGTCGTCAAGGGCAGTTTTCTTTTCGTTTAGCTGGCGTTCAAATAGCTCGTTCGTTGACTCGGCGATCTCGACCGAATTCTGAACCTGGGCATTGACGTACTTGCTTGCAAGCTCGGCCGTTACGTTACGGGCGGCCAGCGGATCGCGGTCTCGATATCGGATGCGAAATGCAGCGACTTTGTCATTGCCGGTGTTCTCGAGTTCGACCTTGATGTTCTTGTACATCTTGTCAACGATCAGTTCCATCGGCATGTTTGAACTGCGTTCTGACCTGTAAAGGTCATACTTCTGGATCATCGGCTCGAGTGAAGACCGACTAAGCACCTCTTGATTGATAGTCGATAGCCGCTGTGACAGCCCTTCATCGGACAACGGCTGGACGAGGTTCGCTGAGATGGTCGGCGGTTTGACGGTCAGCAGCGAGGTTGACTCGTAAATGCTCGGCAGCCGGTAAACGACGTAACCGATCGCGGCCGTCACCGTGACCACCGGGAGCAGGATCATCCACTTGTTCCGTTTCAGCATTCCGGCGATCTCGCCGGGCTTTCTTTGTCTGAATTCAACGCTCATTGCTTCCTTTACCTGTTCGCCAAGACCTTTTCCGTATGATCTGCCTTTTTCTCAACCTGCCCCTGCCTCGATATCAGCCGCCTGATGATGACAGCCGCCGCAACCAGCACGATGCCAAACACCAGCACACCGAGCGATTCAGGGATCGAGATAAGGAACATCTCGACCGAGGCAACCGCGTTTTCAAATACAGCTAACATCACCGAAATTCCTCATCTGCCACTAAAGGCTTGCGAGGATGTCCTTTGCCTCCTTGACCTCACGCTGCGTGAGGACGTCGATGCTGCGGAGCGACGTTTCGACCTCGCGCCGTGCTGACGCTTTGTCGCCGGCTCGTGCGAGAGCCATTCCCAGTCGGACACGATAGCCCGGATTCGGAGCTGTTCCCGACTTGCGGGCGTTCGCCTCTTCGATGGCGACCGCCTTCTTTAACTGCTCGACCGCGGGCGAGGTGAGGCCCTTTTGCAGATAGACCCAGCCGAGCGTGTCGTAATAGCCCGGCACGCCTTGATTCTTGCTCACAGCCAGGGTTGCCAACTGCAGGGCTTCGTCGAGATTGCCTTGATTGTCCGCAATCAACCATGCAAGATTATTTGCCGCGATAGCCGTCTCAGGTGCGAGTTCTAGGGCTTTGCGATATGCTTTTTCGGCCTCGATCGCATTGCCGCGTGAATTCTCTAGAATGCCCAGCAGGGTATATACCTGTGCCGTTGGCCGCTTCTCCAGTGCTCGGTTGTATTGAGCAAGGGCCTCGTCGGTCCGGCCCTGTGACATGAGCAGGCTGGCGTAGGCTGAGTATGCGGGCAGATAACTTGCGTCGGTCGCGATCGCCGTTGTCAACTCGCTCTCAGCCATCGCCACATTCTTTTCGGCCGCAAATACGGTAGATCTCAGGTAATGGAGCGCTGCCATCATGTCTGCGCGGTCAGTATTGCGGGCGAGCAGGTCCTGGATACGCTGGTGTGCACGGGCCGTTTGGCCGAGTTTGACCGAACTTGCGACGATACCTGCGACCGCGTCAAAGTTCTGCTCGTCGAGGTTCAATGCCTTTTCATACAACTCTCGTGCGCCTTCGTGGTTGCGTTCAGCGATCAGGGCCTTGGCGAGATTGACCAGGGCCGTGCCCGATCTGGGCGATACACGAACGACCTCTTGGAGATCGCCTTTTGCCTCCTCGAGTTTGTCGAGGTCGAGATTTGCCAGCCCGCGTGATGAGATGCCACGGATCCGAAGGTCGGCGAGGGCCTGCGGGCCAAACTCTGCATTCGGCATAGCCGCATTCGCACGGTC
>CAZMQR010000113.1:0-2959 GCA_964568325.1 uncultured Chloracidobacterium sp.
TCAACGCCGTCTTCCTTGGCTGCTACACATTCGGCTGCCACTCGCTGCGCCACCTCGTTGGCGGCGTGCTCGACGTGATGTCGGGCCGGCCGGCGCGCAAGAACGCCTACAAGTGCGTGAGCTGCCTGAACCGCTGGCACATGAAGTGGGCGTGGATCAGCCTCGTATGGGTGGGTTTCTCGGATCTCTACGTCCGCATGTGCGCGATGGGGATCTGGAGTGACTACAGGCTCTTTTAACCGCAGAGATCGCGGAGATCGCAGAGGAAGAAAATGTATTTGATATCTCTGCGTACTCCGCGCCCTCTGCGTTGAGATACTTGATGGACTATCCAACTTTCGAACACGACGTGATCGTCATCGGTGCCGGCGGGGCGGGGCTGCGGGCTGCCATTGAGGCGTCGGCGGCGGGCGTTAGTGTTGGGCTTGTGTGCAAGTCGCTGCTCGGCAAGGCCCACACCGTCATGGCCGAGGGCGGGATGGCGGCGGCGATGGGGCACAACGACGAGCGGGACAACTGGAAGGTCCATTTCTCCGACACAATGCGCGGCGGGCAGTATGTCAACAACTGGCGAATGGCCGAACTGCATGCGAAAGAGGCCCCCGACCGCGTAAGAGAATTAGAGGCTTGGGGCGCGGTGTTTGACCGGACGAAGGACGGACGCATCAACCAGCGAAACTTCGGCGGCCACCGCTATCCGCGACTCGCACACGTCGGCGACCGCACGGGATTGGAACTCATTCGTACCTTACAGGACCACGGAATCCACCAGGGCATCGAGGTCTATATGGAGGTCACGGTCGTTTCCTTATTAAAGGACGGCGACCGCGTGGTCGGATGCCTTGCTTATGAGCGCGAGCATGGACGGTTTCGTATTTTCAAATGCAAAGCGTTGGTACTCGCGACCGGCGGCGTCGGGCGGGCATACAAGATTACATCGAATTCGTGGGAAGGCACCGGTGACGGCCACGCGTTAGCATATGACGCCGGGGCCGAGCTGATCGATATGGAATTCGTTCAGTTTCATCCCACCGGAATGGTCTGGCCGCCGTCGGTGCGCGGCATCCTCGTGACCGAAGGCGTTCGCGGCGAGGGCGGTGTGTTGAAGAACAGCGAAGGCAAGCGGTTCATGTTCGACGACATCCCGGACAACTACAAAGATCAAACCGCGTCGAGCGAAGAAGAAGGCTGGCGATATACGCAGGGCGACAAGTCCGCGAATCGTCCGCCCGAACTGCTGACGCGCGATCACGTCGCCCGCTGTATCAATCGTGAAGTGAAGGCCGGTCGCGGTTCGCCGCACGGCGGTGTCTATCTCGATATCGCGTGGATAAAAGAGAGGTTGCCGAATTCCGCTGAGCATATAAAGAAAAAGCTGCCGTCGATGTATCACCAGTTCATGCAATTGGCGAATCTCGATATCACGACCACGCCGATGGAAGTCGGGCCGACGACGCATTACATAATGGGCGGCATCCGCGTCGATGCCGATACGCAGGCCTCGACCGTGCCGGGGTTGTTCGCCGCCGGCGAGTGCGCTGCCGGTATAAATGGAGCGAATCGGCTTGGCGGCAATTCGCTTTCCGACCTGATCGTGTTCGGCAAACGCGCGGGCGAATATGCGGCGAAGTTCGCTCAGGAGAACGGTGCGGGAACGATCAACACGGCTGAAATTGAAGCGACTGCGAAAGCCGCGATCGAGCCGTTCGACCGTGAGGGCGGCGAGAACCCGTTCAACATCCAAAGCGACCTGCAGGAGATGATGCAGGAAAAGGTCGGGATCGTCCGTGTCGAGGACGAGATGAAACAAGCACTCAAAAGCATCGATCAGCTAAAGATCCGAGCGGCGAAATGCTACGCGCCCGGCAACATCGATTTCAATCCCGGCTGGCACACGGCGCTCGACCTTCACAACCTGTTGATCGTTAGCGAAGCGATCACGCGGGCCGCGATCGAACGCAAGGAAAGCCGCGGCGGACAGTATCGCGAAGATCATCCGAACAAAGACCCTGAATACGCTAAGTTTAATTACTCGTTGAAAAAAGACCCAGACGGCGGGATGGAGATTTCAAAGGTGCCGATACCCGAAATGCCTGACTACCTAAAGCAGGTCATTGAAGAAATGGGTTAGGAAAAAATGTAACCACTGATGGACACGGATAAACACAGGCTAGAAACAGATACTTATCTGTGTCCATCTATGTCTATCTGTGGTTAGTTTTCTTATGGCAAAAGCTACTTTCAGCGTAAGACGCGGCGGCCGTGAGGGCGGCGAGATGATCGACTATCAGACTGAGGTGTCTGAGGGTATGGTCGTGCTCGATGCCGTGCATCAGATACAGGCCGAGTCGGCGCCTGATCTCGCGTGCCGGTGGAACTGTAAGGCGGGCAAGTGCGGTTCGTGCTCTGCTGAGATCAACGGCATGCCAAAGCTGATGTGCATGACGCGGCTCGACACGATCGATATCACGCAGCCCGTGACGATAGAGCCGATACGTGCCTTTCCTCCCATCAAGGATCTGATCGCCGACGTCTCGTGGAATTACGAGGTCAAGAAACGGATCAAGAAGTTCAAGCCCCGAAAGCCTGACGCAGCGGACGGCACATGGCGAATGCAGCAGGCGGATGTTGACCGCGTTCAGGAGTTTCGCAAATGTATCGAGTGCTACCTGTGTCAGGACGTGTGCCATGTGCTGCGCGATCATGCAAAGCACGACGAATTCATCGGGCCGCGATTCCTGGTTTACTCTGCCGCGCTTGAGATGCATCCGCTAGACACGGAGGATCGCGTCGATGAACTCAAGGACGAGTTCGGCATCGGCTACTGCAACATCACAAAGTGCTGCACAAAAGTTTGCCCCGAGCACATTACGATCACGGACAATGCTATTATTCCGCTCAAGGAACGCGTGGTGGATGAACACTATGATCCGTTGACTAGGTTCGTAAAGTTGTTTAG
>CAZMQR010000113.1:3059-7481 GCA_964568325.1 uncultured Chloracidobacterium sp.
GAGATGTTCGAGCTAAAGAAACTATCACCCGAAGCGATACCTGCGGCACTGGAGAAGGCCAGCCGTTACCGGCTGCTCAATGAGCCGGGCGCGGCCGAGAGTATCTATCTCGATGTTCTCGCCGTCGAGCCGGAAAACCAGGAAGCCCTCAAGAACATCATCCTCGCGATGAGCGATCGGTTTGGCAAGGACTACGCGATCGGCGACGCTCGCATTCCGGAATACATCACACGCCTAAAGGACGATTACCAGCGGGCATATTACACCGGCATCATGTACGAGCGGCGTGCAAAAGCGACACTCGCGAAGGAAGGGATCGCCGCGTATGAGCTGTTTCGCCAGGCGATGGAGTGCTTTGAAAAAGCTCAGGCGATGAAGCCGGCGGGCAATGACGATTCGATACTGAGATGGAACGAATGCGTTCGCATCATTCGCTCGAACAATCTTGCACCGCGCGAGATGGGACACGACTTTTTGGAATAGGCGGCGGACGCCTTGCCATTGTGCGCGGTCTATGACATATTTATTCGCTGAAATTGAGGTTTGATCAAATCCGTTATTAGAAGGAGATATTAAATGGCAGGAAAATTTGAGATCAAGTCGGGCAAGACCGGCAAGTTCCGTTTCAATCTGAAGGCCAGCAATGGCCAGGTCATCTTGAGCAGCGAGTCGTACAACACGGCGGCCGCGGCCAAGAACGGCGCTGCGTCGGTGGCGAAGAACGCCGGCAACGCTAAGCGCTTTGAGCGGAAGAAGGCGAAGGACGGCTCGTCGTACTTTGTCATGAAGGCCGCCAACGGCGAGGTCATCGGCAAGAGCGAGATGTATAAGACGGCAAAGGCGATGGAGAATGGCATCGCTTCGGTCGCGAAGCATGCTCCGGGTGCCGCGATCGTGAGCGGTGATGCGAAGCCGGCGGCGAAGAAAGCTCCGGCAAAGAAAGCCGCCGCCAAGAAGCCGGCCGCGAAGAAAGCTCCGGCAAAGAAGGCCGCAGCTAAGAAGCCGGCACCGAAGAAGGCCGCCGCCAAGAAAGCTGCTAAACCGGCGGCCAAGAAAGCTCCGGCGAAGAAAGCCGCGGCCAAGAAGCCGGCCGCGAAGAAGCCTGCGGCAAAGAAGGCTGCAAAGAAGAAGTAGTTTCAAGATAACCTTTGAACCTTACATATAGCCCGGGCGAAAGCTTGGGCTATTATTTTGATATGACGCAACGCAAAGTTCGGCTTGGTATCGAGCGGTTGTTGGATGAGAAGATTGATGCGATACGCGGCCAGCGTGTCGGATTGGTCTGCAATCAGGCGTCGGTGCTGCCCGATCTCACCTTCGTTGCTGATGTCTTTGCCGAGCGAGACGACATCAATCTGACGGCATACTTCGGCCCGCAGCATGGCATTCGCGGCGATGTGCAGGACAACATGATCGAGACCGACCACGCGATCGATGCGCGAACGGGCCTGCCGGTCTATTCGCTCTACAGCGAGACGCGTGAGCCAACCGAGGCAATGCTTGCGAATGTCGATACTATCGTCTATGACATGCAGGACGTCGGCTGCCGGATCTATACGTTCAATTACACGATGGCGAACTGCATGATCGCCGCGACGAAATACGGCAAACGCGTCGTCGTCTGCGACCGGCCAAACCCGATCACCGGTGTCCACGTCGAGGGCAATGTTACCGAGAGCTCATTCACGTCGTTCGTTGGCCAATATGAGCTGCCAACGCGGCATGGTATGACGTGTGGCGAGCTTGCAAAAATGTTCAACGAACATTTCGGCATCGGCTGCGATCTAGAGGTCATCGAGATGGACGGCTGGTCGCGCGAGATGTGGTTCGAGCAGACGGGCCTGCCGTGGGTGCCGCCGTCGCCAAACATTCCGACCGTCGATACATGCGTCGTCTTCCCGGCGACCGTTTTCCTCGAGGGCACCGAACTCAGCGAAGGCCGCGGCACAACAAAACCGTTTGAGCTAAACGGTGCGCCCTTCATCGATCCATATGCGTGGACATCGGCGCTCGACGAATACGGCTTTTCGGGCGTCACCTTCCGCCCGTGCTACTTTCAGCCGACGTTTCAGAAATGGGCACGCCAGACATGCGGCGGCGTCCAGATCCACGTCACCGACCGCGAAGCGTTCAAGCCGGTCATCGTCGGTTTGGCGATGGTAAAGACCGCTTATGACCTCTACACAGACAAGTTCCAATGGAAGCAGGGCGATTACGAATATGAGTTCGGCAAGAATCCGTTCGATGTGGTATGCGGAACCGACAAGATCCGTCAGGCGATCGAATCAGGTCAGCGACTAGACGCCATCAGCGAGGAATGGCGTGTTGGTTTACAAATTTTCAAAGATCAACGAAAGCAATGTTTGCTTTACTGATTCTCGCGCGACGCAGATCCTTTGGCGTTTCGACCCTATCTTGCTTCAGGCTTTATGAATCCCGTATGAAGCGGCTCTACCAGCTTAGCGAATGCGATCAGGCGTTTCTCTGAGTTCAGTGGGCCGACGACTTGAACCGCGATCGGCACGCCTTCCGTGTTCAACCCAAGCGGGATCGTCAAGACCGGATGACCAGTCGCGTTAAAGACGACGGGATAAACGAAATTGTCCCAATAATCTACATTCGTCCCATCGACTGAGATTGGTGTATGTTCCGGGTTGTGTTTGATGGCCGGAGTCGATGCGACGGGAAGGATCAAAAGATCGTATTTGGTGAAGAACGCTTCCATTTGATCTCTCAACGCGTCGTGACGGTTGAGAATATCGTCGTATTTCGCTGGATCAAGATCGGACATTCTGTCGTACACTTCGGACATATCAATCCGGTGATTATCTGCGCCCTTGAAATCGCGTATCACGAATTGCCGGAATAGCCACGGTATCTTTTCGAACGCCACGTAGAACGTGAGCAATCGGTGCATGATGATCAACTTTTCAAGATCGGCCGGCTCATCGTATGTCACCGAAACATTTTTAGAACTGAGCGATTCTGTGAACTTCTTTAGCCCGTCTTTGATGTCTTTGCTGACCCGCACTTTATCATTGCCGAATTTCCATTCGTCGAGATATGCGACCTTGAAATCCTTCAGTTCACCCTTTGGCTCGAGCATTTTGGCCTTTTGCTCGGGCCATTTGTTCATCATCGCGTTCCAGGCGAGATCGATATCGTCAACCGTGCGCGCAAGCGGGCCGGGAACCATCATTCTGTGGTACTTCGGGTTGCCCGGTTCGCCCGGCGAACCGCCAAAGTCCGGTGTGGCTCCGTCGGTCGTCTTAAGACCGTACAGACCGCAATCGGCAGCCGGTATGCGGATACTTCCGCCAAAATCGCCGCCCATGGTGATCGGTACAAATCCCGAAGCGACCGTCGCAGCACCGCCGCCCGTACTGCCGCCGGGCGTTCGCGTCACGTCATACGGATTGTTTGCGGTCGGGTAGATCTCGCCTATCGTTTGAACATCAAAGAGTATTTTGGGGACATTCGTTGTGCCCAAAATGATCGCTCCCTCGTTGATCATCGCATCGACGACGCCCGAATTTTTCGGAGCGATAACGCCCTGAAACATCTCGGCATTCCAGGTATGCGGCTTGCCCTTGACAGCAAACTCTTCCTTAATACTTATCGGAATACCTTCGAGCAGCCGAAGTGGTTGGCCACGAGCGACCTTTTCGTCGGCTTTTTTAGCGGCATCAAGAGCATCTTGTTCGAACAGCCAGACAAACGCATTCGTCTTGTAATTGTTGTTCTTGACGTAATTGATGTGTTCCTGAACGATCTCGGCCGAGGTCGCCTGTTTGTTCTTGATCATAGCCGCGAGCTCCGTCGCCGATTTATAGACAAACTTGCCTACAACCGGAAGTTCTCTCTCAGGTTTCGTGAACAACTCTGATTGGAGCACGGGCTTTTCGCCGATCGGCTTTGGGATCAATGTATAGATATAGATTCCGAGGCCGATGGCGATGAGTACCACGATACCGAACACAATACCGGACCACTTGAAGACTTTCTTGATAGTAGATGGCATAAGCCTATTCCTCCGGGCTTCTCGATGCCAGACAGAATGTGCCCAGGCCATGATCCTGATTGTTCAGGAGTTTGGTCGTCAAACGCCGGGGCCCCCGGTTTGATCTTCTCAGAACCAACTACTCTTACTCTTGCCGCCAAAGATGCTGCCGAGCACGCCGCGGACTATTTGGCGGCCGATGTTTGTGCCGACGGAGCGGGCGGCGCTCTTGGCGAATGATTCGACGACGCTGTCTGAGCGGCGGGCCGTCGGGCGGGAGGCACGGGCTTCTTCTTTTGCCGCTTTTTCGGCCTCTTCGGCGGCGGCTTCGGCTTCGGCGGCGGCCTGCTCTTCGGCAAGACGGGCCTCGGCCTTTACCTTGAGCAGTTCAAATGCCGATTCACGATCGCTGGCGTTGTCGT